>JAYWDP010000052.1:0-19391 GCA_043779775.1 Cyclobacteriaceae bacterium | reverse complement strand
CGGAGTTGCAACTTCAACAGGAACCGAATTGTTTTCCTTTATCTCCTGCTTTTGTTCCACGGGCTTTTTCAATGCGGCCAGTTCTTTTTGTAAGTCTTCAACCTGACGTCTCAGATATTCTTCTTCAGTTTGCCCGGTACGGAATTTCAGTTTCAGAATCCGGTTGAAAGATTCATCGATTCGCTCCGGTTTGATTTCTCCACGCTCAACCAGGGAGCGGATGATGCCGTGAACTTTATCGACAGTTCTTTCTTCACTCCCCAGAATGTTATTTGAAAAACACAATATGTCGACTCCAGCATTGATCGCAAGTTTAATAGATTCCTCCAGCCCGTACTGTTTGGTGATAGCTTGCATCTGCATATCATCTGAGAAGACAACTCCGTCAAACATAAACTGTTTACGCAAAAGGCTGTCAATCATTCTGGACGAAAGCGTTCCGGGATAGCCCCGTGGATCTAGCTGCCTGTTCACAATGTGTGCTGTCATGATGGCATCTACGGCCCCCAGGTTAAGAAGCTTCTGGTAAGGAATAAGTTCCTTTTGGGTCCAGGTGGCGCTCACATCCGCCATGCCAAAATGAGTATCAGCCAGAGAACTCCCATGACCTGGAAAATGCTTAAGCACCGTTAAGACCCCGTAACGTCTGTGTGGTTTGATAAATTCTTCGGCCATTAATGCCACGGAATCCGGATTTGATGAAAATGACCGGCCGACTTTATAAATCACCGTATTTTCTTTATTCACGGCCACATCGACATCGGGTGCGAAATTTACGTTGAATCCCAATCCTGCCAAGTTTGCGGCGGTGGCTTCGGAATAAAATTTTACCGAGTCGAGGGTCGCAGCTTTCCCCATATCTTGAGCTGTTATGGAACGCGGGAAGCCATACTTGTCTTTGAGCCTGTTGACTTTACCGCCCTCCTGGTCAATACTCACCAGCAAGGGAAAGGAAGTAGCGGCCTTTTTATAAGTCCAGATAATTTTCTTCAATGCAGCGAACGAGGCTGTCGACTTGGGAACGTTTTTTTCAAAAAGAATAATGCTCCCAACCTTACCCGCCTTCACTTGAGCCAACACCTCAGCATCAACTTCCGCCTTGGGAAAGCCTATTAAAATCATTTGCCCTATTTTCAGATCGAGCATTGTATTATTATCCTGCGCCAACAGCGATACGCTGAACAAAAAGAAAATCAGTGTGTACTTAATATTTTTCATAAATCGTTTTTATTACCGTTCCCATCCGGGCACGCACTTCGGCTGATGGCCGCGCAAAGTTATTATTCATCCAGCAAAAAATAAGTGTATGACCGCGTTTGGTAACCAGGTATCCACTTAAAATGTGATTATTACTCAGCGTCCCGGTTTTTCCAAAAACATAAGGCTTCTCGGCTTTGTAATAATTTTTTAACGTTCCTGTCTTTCCCCCTATTGCCAACAGGCTAAACAATCGTTCCCGTGGCACCAGGATATAAATTTTCTCCCAAAGACTTGTAATCGACCGGGGTGTGAATAAATTTTGCCGTGACAGACCGGATCCATCAACCCAAATTGGCTCATCGGGCAAATCGCTGAGAAATTGTTTTTTTACATAATCAATGGCTATTTCCGCCCGGAGGGTGTCACTAAGTTTATTAGCACAAAGCAAAAGCAATTGTTCCGCAATGAAATTATCACTCTGCTGCATCATCACTTTGTATAAACTGTCCGCAGCCATGGAGTACAGAGTTTTTGCTTGTTTGTGATATGGAACTGAAATACTTTTCACTTCTCTCTTCAAGGTGTCGGCTAGGAGTTGTGTCAATAATTCATCACTGTAGTGAAAGGGTATTTCCCAATCAGAAGTCCGGTTCTTTATGGCCGGGAAATAGGTCAACTGGTTGGAATGAATATCTCTGACCACGGCCGCCTTTTCCTTTTTAAACGGTGAAATGGTAAAATTATTTTTAAAATAAGTGGGGTTAATCCGGATCGTATCAGTATGAATTTCAATGTTCATTTGATTGCCATAGATTGGAAATGGCGTCCGCTCAGCCTGATAAGAATAAGGATAGTCATCCCAGGACCAACCAGGCCCAAATTGTTCTGAAGAAAAATTGGAAGAAGAAAAAAATAGTTTTGATGTCTGGCCCTTAAAAAAATTATAGGTACGACCTTCTCCATACACATCCTTGTAAAGAAAACCCGGGTCGCCAGTCCCCCAGAAAAAAAGGGAATCATTTCGCTGCAGGTAGCGCAAAGCCGGAATCGAATCGCCCAGTATCTGAAGGGATGCATAAAATGTAAAAATCTTTGTGTTAGAGGCTGGCGTGAAATAACGGTCGCCTTGATGGTCATACAAAGTTTTGCGTTGGCCCGGGTCATACAAAACAAAACCAATATGGTCTTTAAAATCTGTCTCGGCCTGAAGAATCTGGTTATTCAAGTAACGTTGTGATGAACAGGCACTGAGCAATAAAATCGCAAGCAAGCAAAACCCTCGAAGTACCTTCATCAGGCTGCCAGGTAACGCTCCTGTAAAACTTTGCAATGATGCGTTTCGTGCCCCGCAATGATAAAACCAAGAGCGACAACCGATAGCTCATTATTATTGACCGTTCCTTTGCGCTTCAGCATATCCTCTGTGAAGCTTTCAAATAAATCAACGGCAGTGGTCCGCAGGTGCTGCATTTCGTCACCGATTTGAGTAAGGTTCCGACCGGTAGCGTTTAACTGCTTTGCATATTCGTTTTCATCAAAGACAGACAGTGGCGTCTTGTCATTTCGCGCAAAGCGCAAAGCGCGATAGCAAAAAATCCGTTCAGCATCGATCAGGTGACACAATACTTCGCGCACCGACCATTTGCCCTCTGCATAGCGAAAGTCCTTCTTGGCATCCGGAATAGAGTGTATCAATTCCATGGTGCGATAACCGGATATTCGAATGGCCTGCAAGACGTCCGGATGTTCTACCAATTTTACATAGCCTTTGTAGAAAGGAGGAATGGTTTCAAGGTTTAAAAACATATTGTGCGTTAAAATTCAGTAAATAAAGGAGAAAAGGATGAATACGACGATGAATGCAAACGGTACGAGTTTCATAGCCGATCTAATTTACAGTGAAATTAGCGATTGCCAGATCAAAACAAACTAATGTCTTTTCTCCACCGCTTTCACCATCCGATTACGCAAAAATTCCTCCACAGGAAGTACCAGCAAGGCAATAAAAACCTGGATAAAGAAATCGGCGACCGGTGTACTCTTGAATGAAATATTTGACGCAGCGATTGTCTGAATAAATTGGATAAGCAACACTATCGTGAGGGCAGATAAAAAACGACTGAGGTAACGATATCTCGTATTAGATACATTCAACCGCAGCGAAAGGACCACAAGAGCACCGAAGAATAAAAATTCCAGGGCATAAAACCATGGCCGTTTCCAATAGGGCGGCACAACATTGAAATGAATGGAGTCAATCTCAGTAATCTTGTCAAATAAATCCCTGGCCTGAACCAACACTTTATATTCACCTTGTGGCAAGAATGAAATGCTAATGATATTATTGGAAGTAGCCCATTCTGACCATTGGTTCTGCATTCCCTGTACCCAATAGCGATATTCCACTGCTTGCTCGCCAATATATTCCGGTTGTATAAACTCCAGCGTCATGGCACTCTCATCTTCATCCACCTTCCATTCCTTTCTGGGAGAAAGTCTTACCTGCTGATTTCTTACCTCTTTGAGAAATAGTGGATTTGCTTCTGTATTGATGTGGTTTTGTTCACTGGAAAACAAGTACAATTCGTTGGATGAAGTGATTACCCACAAACTTTTTCCCAGCCCGGCGGGTGTGAGAAAACGAATGTCCGGGAACAACGAAAGCCATTCCGTCTTAATCGCTCCCTGCTTCCTCTGATCTACCGTTCTCCACTTGTGGCCGTCATAAAACCAGAAAACCCCGGCTGAGGCAAAATACTTTTTGGGACCGGGAAGTGAATCATATTTTACGAAGACATTTTTAAAACTCGCATAGTGATAAAACTCCCCATTTTGTGTGAGGTAGACCTCGGAGCCATATGCCAGCCCCACCGTCCGGTCAATGGAGGAATGCGGGAGTGGAATGGATTCGGCATCCAGAATCTCCCCCGCTTCAATACCGATTTTGATAGCGCGGTCATGGCCACAAATCCACAGGTCCTGCAGATTATCTTCAAACATGTAGTCGGCATAAGCAGACAGGGTGTCGGGAAAATCAATTGATTTCCAGCCTTCAGCAGACGACCGAAATGATTTTATCTCATCATTGTAGGTACTCAGTAGGAGTTGATTAAGATTTTTGGAATAATAGGCTAGCCTTACGGGATCGCTGCTCACAGGCATCGCCTTCAAATCAGTAACTTCAAAAACTCCGCCCACCCCGGCCGAGATCAGCTTCTTTTCAACCATCAGCAATTGATCCACTTTCCCTGATATACCCTCCACCGGTTTGTAAACAAACTCAACGCCCTTTAATACACGTCGCGTTTTTTGCTGGGTGACTGTCCTCATACCCTTTCGGGGCGTTTCTTTCACTTCGTTTAATTCTTCAAGTCTGTTCTTCTTTTTAAATATCCCAAAAAGACCACGCTTGCCTTTTGTTCTTTCCGGAACAACCTCCGGGGCCTTAGGTTTCACCTTGTATGTCGTGGTGACATTGTAAAGTTCATCTTCGTAAATCTCTTCTTTAGAAAGGCGGAAAAGTCCCAGGGTTGTTCCCACATAGATCTGTTCGGAACCCGGCAGCACACACAATAAATTTCCCTGCAGTCCCTTGTAATGGTTGTAAGTCCTGAAGGGAAGAAAGGGAGCGATGCGTGTGAAGCCATAGTCATGGGCCACCCATACACCCTGATGCCGGTCGGTGTGCACGGCATAGATTTCATTGTCAGGCAAACCGGTGTAGTAATTTGAAATCTGATAGGTATCATCCGAATTAACATCAATAAAAACAACCCCTCCCCGCAGGGTGCCGATAGCTACCATCTCGTTCGTCACCCACGAAGCATTGGCCACCACATTGGAATTCAGATAGAGGGAATCCCTGGGCTTGAGTTCGCGCGCTGGAATACCCTGCTGAACGATAAACAGACGATTGTCTTCCGTAGCAATAAGGTTCTTTTTTGCATCCGGGGACATTTCACAAAAGACGAGCAGTGCTCGCGGCAGGCCGGCAATATCAGGCGGTTGCAAACTCCCATTGACCAGTTTTTTCAAACCTTCATTCTCGGTGCCTACGTAAATGCCAGTAATGAAATGAAATAATCCTGTGAAGGCTCCTTGCACAGGCGTTGACGTCAGCAATACTTTAGCCTTTGAAGTACTGACATTCACTTGATAAAGCGTCTCTTCATTTAAAAAATATACAATGCTGTCGACTACACAACTGCTAAAAATGTTTTTTGCTTTCGGCACAGAGTCAGAAAGTGACAAATAGGTAAGCTGATTGGCCGCGTTCAACCCCATCTTCCCGAATCCCCGTGAACCACCTGCAAAAATTTCATCTGAATTTGACAGGGCCAGAGAGTAGATCGCTCCCTGAACAGGTACCATGATCCAGTTGCGTCCGTCAAACTGCAGGACACCCGATTGATTGGCAAAATACAAGATACCGTGATGGTCCTGCTGAATATCAAAACTCAGGTAGCTGATGTTGTCGTCGCCCGGTTTATAGTGTGAAAGAAAATAGTGCCCGGGTTGAGCGACAAGGAGATGACCAATAAAGCCAAGGAAGACAAAGAGAAGAAAAGTCCTTTTCATTTGCTTAGATGAACAACAAAGATAACATTCTAAGTTTCAAGTGTAACGTTCAAAGTTTCAAGTCTAAGGTTCAAGGTTTTCCCGTTTCAAATTAGATAAATATTTATTGGAGCAATCTGAAACCTTAGACTTGGAACTTTAAATCATTAACTGATTTTCGCCCAATTGACTTCGCTTTTTTTCAGCGACGAAAGATGATTTTTAATGGGACGATTCTCAATTTTCTTGATCTCTGGATCTTGTTCCAGTATTTCCCCTGCCGATTTTCGTGCCTGCTCGAGAATTTTCCCGTCTTTTCCCAGATCAGCAATAAGTAAATCCAGGAGTCCGCTCTGCTGCGTTCCCATGAGGTCACCGGGGCCGCGAAGTTCCAGATCGGTTTCTGCAATTTCAAAACCATTGTTGGTGCGCACCATGGTGTTCATCCTCAGCCGGGCCTCAGCACCCAACTTGAAACTGGTCATGAGAATGCAAAAGGATTGCTCCGCCCCACGTCCCACGCGGCCCCGCAACTGATGTAACTGCGAGAGTCCGAAGCGTTCCGCACTTTCAACTACCATCACCGATGCATTCGGAACATCCACACCTACTTCGATGACGGTGGTGGCCACCATGATTTTTGTTTCTCCTTTTAGAAAACGGCCCATCTCAAAGTCCTTGGCTTCGGATTTCATTTGTCCATGAAGGATGCTGATAGCATAATCCGGAAATGCCCGGGCAATACTTTCGTAGCCATCCATCAAATGTTTCAAATCGAGTTTTTCCGACTCTTCAATGAGGGGATACACAATGTACACTTGCCTCCCTGCATCAATTTGTTTCTTCAAAAAGGCATTGACTTGTAAACGATGTGAATCGTACTGGTGCGTCGTCTTGATGGGCTTGCGTCCCTTCGGCAACTCATCAATGACCGAAACTTCAAGGTCGCCGTACAATGTCATCGCCAGTGTGCGGGGAATGGGAGTTGCCGTCATCACCAGGATGTGTGGATAAACCGCGCTGTTTTTTTGCCAAAGCTTGGAGCGCTGTGATACGCCAAAACGGTGCTGTTCATCGATAATGGCAAGACCCAGGTGATGAAATTTCACTTCTTCCTCAAGCAAGGCGTGCGTGCCAATCAATATTTTCAACGATCCGTTCTGAAGACCTTCGTGAAGGACTTTTCTCGCTGCCTTCTTTGTAGAACCGGTCAGCAGACCAATGGATATTCCCATAACATCGCCGTATTTTTTCAGGTTATTAAAATGCTGCTGTGCGAGAATCTCTGTGGGCGCCATCAAAGCTGCCTGGGCCTGACTTCCGACCACCAGCAACATGCAGATAAACGCTACAATGGTTTTGCCACTGCCAACGTCACCCTGGAGAAGCCGGCTCATTTGGTGACCGGATTTCATATCAAAATAAATCTCCCGTATGACTTTCTTCTGTGCCTCGGTGAGCGAAAAGGGTAAATGATCTTTATAAAATCGCGTAAGAATGGTCGTGTCACTAAATATCTGCCCCTTGAATTTTTCGTACCGTACCAACTTCATCTTCAGGAGGCGCAACTGCAAATAAAAAAGTTCCTCAAACTTCAATCGATTTTGAGCGGTGGTAAGATTTTCAAGACTGGAAGGAAAATGAACACCCCCCAGGGCATCCCGCTTCCCAATCAAATTAAATTTTAGCAACAAATTATCAGACAAGGTTTCGCGAACATGCCCTTGCGCCGTTCTCCACAACTCCTGCTGAAGTTTATAAATTACTTTGTTGTCCAGGTGGCGGGCACGCAGCTTTTCACTCAGTGGATATACTGGCTGAAGGTGGCCATTGGTTGAATGGCCAGTCACGAAGGGCTCTACTTCCGGATGTGCGATGGAAAATGATTTCCCAAATCGATTGGGTTTGCCAAACACAACATAATCAATGCCCGGTTTAACTTTTTGCAAGACCCATGGGATGGCCTGAAACCAGACGAGTTCCAGACTTCCTTTGCCGTCCGTAAAATGCCCGACCAATCTTTTCTTGAATCCGATGCCAATTACTTCAAATTTTGTGATCCTGCCGATAATCTGAACATAGGGCATGTCTTCGGTCACTTCCCGCATGGAATAAAATTTCGTCCGGTCTTCATAACGAAATGGATAATGCTGCAGGAGGTCACCAAAAGTGAAAATCTTCAATTCCTTTTGAAGCATCACCGCCCGTTGGGGACCAACACCCTTCAGAAATTCAATAGGGGTATCGAAGAAAGCTGCCACAGGAGTGCAAGTGTTTAAGTGTATATGTGTTAAAGTGCTTAAGACTCCCCTAACTTAAGCTAACCTTATTAATTCTCGCTAAAGCAATAAAACTAATTAACAAGTACCTCCAGAACAATGGATATTCAACTTATACACATTAACATATTAACACTTCTATTTTTTCCAGATTAATGTATTCACCAAATGCATGGCATCTTTCTTCATGTATTCAATCGCGGGTTGCAGTGAGTCATTCTGCACTTTGACATTGAAGTAAACGGCACCGCGTAAAAAATTATCGGTTGAATCGGTTAGTGTAAATTGAAACTGGCTGGGCACCTCCCCTTCCAGTTCCGCAATGATGGCTGTTTTTCCGGAGGGAGTTTTTACGATGGACTCATTGATTGCGTATGCTTTGATCTGATGTTTCGCCGTCAAGACATAAGCATCTTGCATATACTCTCTCAGGAGTTTCTCCTGATGATATATTTTTTTATAGGTCAGATGAATGGTGGCTTTCAATTCCGGGTAATAAATCTCCACAGCGGATTTTTCTTTCATCCATGAAGAATCTATCCCAAAACGTGCAAATTGGGAATATTCGAAACCGTAAGGCAATGTGTCAGGTGTATTTTGATAGGCCGGTAGAGGAAGTACCAGTCGGTTATATCCAATCGGTTTAGGTTGATAATCCCTGCTACAGGCTGCTGCCAAAAGCCCGATGAATAAAAGGGCAGAAATATATTTCAGATTTGTGTACTTACTCTTCACCGGTTTCAGCATCGGCGATGGTTACGCGGATGCGTTTGATTCTCTTCTGGTCAACGGAAACAATGGTAAACCGGAACCGGTCGTAGGTAATCTTGTCGCCGGCATTGGGCATGGAACTATGCAATTCGAGCATCAATCCACCCAGGGACTCATTTTCGCCCTTCACTTCTTCGAAATATTGAGGATCAATCTCCAATGCCTTACAGAAGTCGTGCAATGAAATCTTCCCTTCAAACACAAATGTGCGGTCATCAATTTTCTGATAGGGAACGGCTACTTCATCAAATTCATCGTTGATCTCCCCGATAATTTCTTCGATGAGATCTTCCAGGGTCACCAATCCGCTGGTTCCTCCATACTCATCAGCCACGATGGCCATATGGACGTGCTTGCTTTGAAAATCTTTCAACAAGGAATCCAGTTTCTTTGTCTCTGGCACAAAAAATCCCGGTCGCAGGAGCTTTTGCCAAGGATACAACTCATTTTCTTCTAAAAACGGGAGAAGGTCTTTGGTGTACAAAATGCCTTCCAGGTGGTCTATGGTTTCACGATAAACCGGAATGCGGGAGAACCCCGACTTGCTTACGGCTTCGAGAAGCTCCTTGAAGTTTAATTCTACTTCGACCGCTGAAATTTCCAGGCGTGATCGCATAACTTGTTTTACAGCGAGCGTTCCAAAATTGACGATACCCTTCAGGATTTCCTTTTCGTCGTGCGATGTCTCCGCATTATCGGTTGTCAATTCGAGTGCCTGATTCAATTCTTCAACGGTGCTGCTGTAGCCTTTCTTCTCGATTCTTCTTTCGATCAAGCCGCTCATACCCAGCAGGACGTAAGAGATGGGCCTGCAGATTTTTTCCAGCACCTTCCAGCTGTTTGCCATCAGCCTCGCAATAAAAAGATTGCGCTGGGTGGCATACACTTTGGGAATAATTTCTCCGAAAAAAGCGATGGCAAAAGTGGTAGCAAATGTGACTATACCCACAATGGTCTCTGAAGGTTTGCGGGTACTGGCCATCTCCCACATGAGAAATGTGGCAATCGTTACCACGCCGATATTCACGAAATTATTCATGATGAGGATTGTGGCGAGCAGCAGGCGGGGCCGCTTGAGTAATTCAATAATGCTCAACTTTTTTGGATCATCCGATTCCCTGCATTGATCAAGATCACTTGACCTGAGCGAAAAAAAAGCAACTTCCGACGCCGAGATCAAGGCCGACATAAAAAGTAGGATAGCAATAGCGATGAAGCTGAAAATATAAAACGGACTTATCTCCATCAAAGCGAGGTCAGAGAGGAATATACTGGGAGGTTCGTCCACGGGAGCGGGTATTTTAAAAATAAAAAATCCCTTCAAAAGGGAAGGTCATCCGTGCTGCTCTCTGCCGCTGGCTTAAAATCTTCGGTTGCGGTATTTTGCTGAGGGGTCGCTGAGGGGCGATACTCCTGGTTGCCCGAGCCTTCCCTTTTCGTGCTCAGCATGGTCATGTTATCACCTACAATTTCCGTGGTGTAGCGGGTGACTCCCTCTTTCTCCCAGGAGCGGGTACGCAGTTTTCCTTCAACATAAATCATATCCCCTTTGTGAAGATATTTGGCAGCGATCTCTGCGAGTCCCCTCCACAGAACGATATTGTGCCATTCGGTGACTTCCTTTTTCTCACCCGTGGTCTTGTCTTTATACGATTCGGATGTGGCCATGGTAAAGTTTGCAACGGTAGCGCCATTTTCAAGATTTCTCACTTCCGGGTCTTTGCCTAGCCTGCCGACTAAAATAACTTTGTTAACGCCTGACATATGCTATAATTGATTTGATTGCTGCATTCAATATGATTTTCAATGATTTCAAAATTCCCGAATAAGACCCTCTCTTGCCGAGAAAGGCTTGGGGCGGAGTGCAAAAATACCAAATCTCCCTGACTCTTATAAAATGAGCTCATCTTCAAGATAACGCGAGATCAGCACTGGTTTTGGCAATTGTGCAATTTGTCTTGGTGAATACCACTTCGATTTCGCAAAGGGCGATCCGGCCGGCAACTTATTTTTTTGCTGCCAATCGAACCGGATGAACCGCGCATGAATAATTTGATGTGTAAGGATGTGTCGGTAGTCTTTGTAGATCACATTTTGGCTTGCGAAAGATGAGGATAGTCCAGTTTTGGCAAGCATCTGATCCATAATCTTTCCTTTGGATGTTGAATGAATTTCTTCCATTAAAGGAAAATCATATAAACCCTGCCAAATATCTTTTTGATCGCGCAAGGTCATAAGAATTTTCTTCCCGCTCCGGATTAAATAGTAATAAAAATAACGCTGGGTGACTTTTATTGTCTTGCGCTTGACAGGGAACTGACTCTGTTGATCGTGCTGAAAGGCGAAGCAGTTTTTTTTGAAGATACATTCATCACATTTTGGGTTTTGCGGAAGGCACTGCAGTGCGCCAAACTCCATGATCGCCTGGTTAAAAAGCCCGGGATCTTGTTTTGAAATGAGTTGATTCGCCAGGTCAAAGAAATATCGCTTCCCTTCCCCCGAAGTTATATCGTAGTGGATACCAAAGACCCGTGAAAGAACTCGGTATACGTTGCCATCCACTACGGCGACCGGCTCTTGAAAAGCAAAGGACGCAATGGCCGCTGCCGTGTAATCTCCGATACCTGGAAGCTTCCTCAATTCTTTGAATCCGGGAGGGAATTTGCCATTGAATTTTTTCACCACTTCTTGGGCGCATTTATGAAGGTTCCGGGCTCGGGTATAGTAACCCAAACCTTGCCAAAGTCGCAGGACTTCCTCCGGTTTAGCCTGGGCCAGGGAATTAATTTTGGGATAATGTTTAATAAATTTTTTGTAGTAGGGAAGGCCTTGAATCACTCTGGTTTGCTGCAAAATGATTTCCGAAAGCCAGATTTTATAGGGTTCCTGCGTGTTTCTCCACGGGAGGTCACGGTGGTGTTCCCCATACCACTGGACGACTTTTTCTGAGAAAAACCCCTTCTTCATTTCCTTGATAATCAGAAATTTTGAATATTGTTTTTAATTATGGCTGTGCAAATTAATTTTGCCAACCCTAATTCCAAGCTATAACACCCCAGCACCGTGACGAAAGCAGACGTTATTAATCAAATTGCAGACAAGACTGGCATCGATAAGGCAGATGTCACCGCTTCTGTAGAAGCCTTCTTTTCCATAGTAAAAAACTCCATGTCCGGAGGCCATAATATCTATGTGCGCGGATTCGGAAGTTTCATCAATAAAAAGAGAAAGAAAAAAATTGCCCGCAACATTTCCCGCAATACCGCCATCGTTATTGAGGAGCATTTTATCCCTAGCTTTAAGCCTGCCAAAGTCTTCATCAACAAGATTAAGAACAGCGATAAAGTAAAACAGCTGGCAGAAAAGTAGCCAAGCAGGAATACCAGGATCCTGACAATAAAATTATATGCTAAGTACGGTGGTATTGGGTCTTAGGTGTTGGATTTGGCAGAGTCATCTAAAATCCAGTCAGGCTCATCTCTTTGAGTTGCCCCGTTAACGTCCAAGAGCCAGAACCCAACACCCTTTTAAATGCGTAAAACCCGGATCATGCTATTGATTGTCTCCATACTGATCATAACAGTATTGTTTTTCCTGCCCAAATCAGTAGTAGAAAATGAAAGTCAGTTGAAGGAAGGTTCCGATCCCAAGACTTCCCCCTCTCTTGCATCCAATCCTCATATACAAACCCCGCAGGCAATCCGCACAAACATTAACCGGTTGAGAGCCCGCTACTTATCTGCTTTGACGGAAGAAAAAAATGCTATCTTTGCCGACTCTTTGGCGGGCCTTTACAATCAAGCGGGTCTCTTTGACAGCGCCGCCTGGTTTGCCGAAAGAGCAACAACGTTCTTTAAAACTGATGAGAGTCTGATAAAAGCAGGCGACGCCTATTATGAGGCCTATACCTTTGCGATCGATCGCGAAAAGCAAAACGTACTAGCCGAAAAAACCAGGGATATTTTTGGAAAAATATTAGAAAAAAAACCAAATAACCTCGAGGTGAAAACAAAAATGGCGATGACCTACCTGAGCTCGAATTCGCCCATGCAGGGGATTGCCATGCTCCGGGAAGTGTTAATCGCTGACCCTAAAAATGAGCTTGCACTCTTCAATATGGGGATGCTTTCGATTCAATCCGGTCAGTATGCAAAAGCGGGCGAGTGGCTGGAAAAACTCACTGCGGTCAATGAAAAGCACTTGCAAGGGCAGTTGTTGCTCGGTGTGGCTTACATGAATCAAGGTGAGAAAGAAAAGGCCCGTCAGCAGTTTGAGAAAGTAAAGAAAATGGATACTGACCCCTCGGTGCAAGCCACGGTGAATTCGTACCTCAAAGAACTTAAATAGCCCCACGAAGGGGTCAATAAGAAAACATAAAACATTACACATCATGCCAAGCGGTAAGAAAAGAAAAAAACACAAAATGGCGACCCACAAACGCAAAAAGCGTCTGAGAAAGAATCGTCATAAGAAGAAATAACGGTACATCCTGATTAACCGTGAGTAACGAACTAATCATCAGCGCTACTCCGGAAGGATGTCGGATTGCCCTGCTGCGCGACAAGTCGCTTGTAGAATTTCATGAAGACAATGGAGGAGGTAAGTTTTCGGTAGGTGATATTTATTTGGGCAACGTTAAAAAAGTTGTTCAGGGATTGAATGCCGCCTTTATCGATATCGGATATGAGAAGGACGCTTTCCTTCACTACCTGGACCTCGGTCCCCAGTATGGATCTCTTCAGAAATTTACCAAGTTGGTACGCACCAAAAAGATCACCGGTGGCCGCCTTGATAAATTCCAGCCTGAACGAGATATCGACAAGCATGGAAAAATCGGCCAACAGCTCACTAAAAACCAGATCCTTCCGGTTCAGGTTGTAAAAGAGCCGATCTCCACCAAGGGTCCACGACTTTCTTCGGAGTTATCCATTGCCGGGAGATACCTGGTGATGGTGCCCTTTGCCCATGCCGTCAATGTTTCCAAAAGAATCAGTAGCGGCGATGAACGTAAACGTCTGCAGCGCCTTATCCAATCCATCAAGCCGGAGGGCTTTGGGGTGATCGTGCGTACGGTGGCAGAAGGAAAAGAAGTAGCAGAACTGGATAAAGACCTGCGCAACCTGGTCAAGACCTGGGAAGATGGCGTAGCCCGCTTGGCTACAGCGAATCCCCGCGATAAAATCATCGGCGAACTCAGCAAAACTTCCTCCATCCTCCGCGACCTCCTCAACGAGTCATTCGACAATGTTCATGTCGACGACAAAAAAATCTTTGAAGAGGTAAAGGCCTACATCCACAACATTGCACCCGATAAGGACAAAATTGTAAAACTCTACACGGGTAAAGTAAAAATATTTGAGCATTACGGCATTGAGAAGCTCATCAAGTCAGCTTTCGGCCAAACGGTAAGCTTAAGAGCCGGCGGATATCTCATCATTGAGCATACTGAAGCCCTCCACGTAATTGATGTGAACAGTGGGAATAAATCCAACCGCGAAGAGAACCAGGAGACGACAGCACTTTCAGTGAATATCGAAGCAGCCAAGGAAGTGGCCAGGCAGCTTCGCCTTCGCGACATGGGCGGTATCATCGTGGTGGATTTCATCGACATGCGCAACATGGAGAATAAGAAACTCATCTTCAAAACGATGATCGATGAAATGGAACAGGATCGTGCCAAGCACACCGTGCTGCCCCTTTCAAAGTTCGGGCTCATGCAAATTACACGCGAACGGGTAAGGCCCCAGATGAATATCGCTACCAAGGAAGTCTGCCCGACCTGCAACGGCACCGGAAGCATCACGGCCAGCATATTAATTACAGACCAGATCGAGCAACATATTCAACATTTGTTTGAAAAACAAAACGAACCCAACCTGGTACTTGCGCTTCACCCGTTCCTGTTCGCCTACTACACAAAGGGCATTATGTCCAAGCGAGTGAAATGGTTTTTCAAGTATAAGCGCTGGGTGAATTTGGTGAAGGACACCTCCTTGGGCATTGTTGAGTTCCACTTCCTGAACAAGGACGGCGAGGAGATTGATTTGGCAAAAGCAGGCAACATTCCCACTTCTTCTGAAATCTGATTTTGGCGGCAGCCCACCTCTCTACATTGGCGCATGGCCTGACAACCTGACACTTACAACTTTCTGGAACATCATTTGAACCACTGATTCCACGATGATTTCTAAATAAACTCGTACACAATGGCAGAAACAATAGAAAAAGGCACCATCTCCATCAATACAGAGAACATATTTCCCATCATCAAGAAGTTTTTATACTCCGACCACGAGATATTCCTGAGGGAACTCGTGAGCAACGCGGTAGATGCCACCCAAAAACTAAAAAAACTTGCCTCCATTGGTGAGTTCAAAGGCGAGTTGGGCGATCTCAAAATCGAGGTCAGCTTCGATAAAGATAAGAAGACCATTACCGTCATGGACCGCGGTATCGGGATGACTGGTGAGGAAATAAAAAAATACATCAATCAGATCGCTTTTTCCGGCGCCACGGAGTTCATTGAGAAATTCAAGGACAAGGCCGATGCGAAAGATATCATTGGCAAATTCGGACTTGGGTTCTACTCCGCTTTCATGGTATCCGACCGCGTGGTCATACGCTCCCGCTCCTATCTATCAACGGAAGCGGAAGGTGCACGATGGGAATGTGATGGCTCTACAGAGTTTGAGCTGCAGCCTGAAACCAAAGATGAACGGGGTTCGATGGTCATCCTGCACATCAACAAAGACTCGGAAGAGTTTTTGGATGAGTTCAGGCTGAAAGGGATCCTGGAAAAATACTGCAAGTTTCTTCCGGTGGAAATTAAGTTCGGAACGAAGGAAGAAAGCATTGAAGATGGGGTTGACAAAGACGGAAAAACGAAGTACAAAAGCGTAACCAAAGACCGGATCATTAACAATCCATCCCCCCTTTGGGCCAAGTCTCCCAACGAATTAAAGGATGAAGACTATCTAAAATTTTATAAAGAACTGTATCCCTTTGCTGAAGATCCGCTCTTCTGGATCCACCTCAATGTGGATTACCCTTTCAATCTCACCGGCATTCTCTACTTTCCAAAAGTGAAGAATGATTTTGAATTGAATAAGAATAAAATTCAGTTATACAGCCGGCAGGTTTTCATCACGGACGAGGTGAAAGATGTTGTCCCTGATTTTCTCATGTTGCTTCACGGTGTCCTGGACTCGCCAGACATTCCGTTAAACGTATCCAGAAGCTACCTCCAAAGCGATTCCAACGTCAAAAAAATCAGCCAGCATATTACCAAGAAAGTCGCGGACAAACTCCAGGATATGTTTAAGAAAGATCGCCCGGACTTTGAAAAGAAGTGGGATGATATTAACATCTTCGTGAAGTACGGCATGATCAGCGACGAAAAGTTCTACGAACGCGCCAAAGATTTTTCCCTCGTAAAAAATACCCTGAAGAAATATTTTACACTGGAGGAATACGCTCCGTACATCAAAGATCTGCAAACGGATAAGGAGAAAAATCTAATTTATCTTTATACTTCCGATCCAAATAAGCAACACGGTTTTATTGAAACCGCCAATCAAAAGGCCTATGATGTCCTGGTCCTGGACGGTGTACTCGACAGTCATTTTATCAATACCCTGGAACAAAAACTTGAGAAGTCACAATTCAAGCGGGTAGATAGTGACACGATTGACAAGTTGATTGTAAAAGATGAGAAGATTGACAGTGTTCTCAGCCAGGAAGACCAGGATAAACTGAAATCAATTTTTGATAAAGCCATTAACAACCCCGGCATGACGGTGGGAATTGATTCCCATGCTCCCGATCAATTGCCTGTCACAGTCACCATGAGCGAGTGGGCGCGCCGCATGAAAGAGATGGCGCGGACCGGCGGTGGGGGTATGTACAACTTCATGGGTGCCATGCCCGACCAGTACACAGTGTCCATCAACAGCAACCACAAAGTATCTCAAAAAGTATTGCTTGCAGAAAATGAAGAGCAGCAGATCAGGTTGGCCAAGCAAGCATACGATCTGGCCCTACTCTCACAAGGCATGCTCACCGGCGCTGACCTGACAAACTTTGTCAAGAGAAGCATAGAGATGGTTTCCTGAGAAGGAAATTTAATAATTTATTAACCGCTGAGGCGCGGAGACGCAGAGGTATAATCTTTGCGCCTTTGGGTCTCTGCGGTTTAATTTTTCATAGCAAAATAAACTTTAATTAATTTCGTTCTGATAACCATGAGGCCCCGTTTTTTATTTCTCCTTCTGTTTTCCCTGCCTTTCTGCTCAAAAGCACAGGCAATAAAAGAAGCCGTACCCATTGGTGTAGAGGGACAGTACACCTTTGAGACGGAAAAGCCCTACAAGCTCCTGGAGCTGGATGAAAAAACCTCTGAGCCTATTGTTGCGAAAAAGAAAAAACCCAAGCGAAATACATTCTATGGAATAAAAACGCGTAAAGGTTATACCCGCAAGGGATTGGGCGATAAGACTACTATTGAATTATTCTATATTTTAAAGAAGCCGGAGAAGCCAACGATTTTCGTTCGCGATATTTACTGGTATGATTTCACGCGCCGGGAGGTTCGCAAGACCGCCAATTTTGATCCCAATAAAGGCGTGTTGCTGCATGGCCCCTATAAAAGGATGCAAGGTGGGGTTGTGCTGGAAGAAGGAATTTACTACAAAGGTACCCGCCATGGCCGCTGGATGAAATACGACCGTTATAATATTCTTGATGACAAGGATAAATATTACAAGGGCTGGCCGAAGGAATCACTGGTGACCTATTACGATGCGGTAGAACACAAAAAAGTTAAGGAAATGATTCCAGTCGAAATTGATGAACGCGAAGGATTTTATTTTCTTTTTCATGAAAACGGAGTGGTGGCAGTAACCGGTGAATACAGATGGGGCGTGAAAGTCGGAGATTGGATAGAAACCTATCCCAATGGTAAGCGCAAGAAAATCCTTAGCTATTCAAAGGAGCCCTTTGAAGAAAATATCAAGCCCTTTGTAAGGAAGGAATGGGATGACAAGGGCCATGAGATCTACACTTCCTATAAAGGTCAATAAAAAGCATCTTCGATGTGGTGGATTTCCGGTTGGTCTTCTCTGAAATGAATGGCCACAATATCGTATCGGACATTTCCCTGCCAATCTTTCTCAATCATGTAGTTGAGCGCCCCCTGGAAGATCATTTTCTTTTTATGATAGTCGACAAATTCTTCAGGATATCCAAAAGCGGTTGAAGTACGGGCCTTAACCTCAATAAATATAAGCCAGTTTTCACGGCTTACGATTAAATCAATTTCTGATCGCTTATAACGATAATTACGCTCAAGTACATTAAAGCCCTTTTGTTCAAGAAAGGCTACCGCCAAATCTTCACCTTCTTTTCCTCTTTTGATTTTATCACTCATGCTCTACCTTTGATGACCGGAGTACCATTTGAAATAAATGAAAAAACTGATTGAGGGATTCACAACGCAACTGACAGACGCATTGCGCATCGGTCAGTCGGTGGACATAGTGCGACAAGGCACTGATATCCGCAATGTGCTGATGACCGGCATGGGCGGCAGCGGGATAGGCGCCAACCTGGTGGAATCTCTGACTTTCGGAAGAATCCCTATCCCCCTCACCGTTTGCAAGGGATATAACATCCCTCAGTTTGTAAGTCCCCATACGCTCTTTATCGCTTGTTCTTATAGCGGCAATACTGAAGAAACACTGGCGGCCATTGAAAAAGCCATGCTCAAAAGGGCCCATATTATCTGTATTACGTCAGGCGGCAAGATGTTGGAATTGGCCAAAGAGTACAATTTTTTCTACATACATATACCTGATGGATTTTCCAGTCCCCGTGCCATGATCGGTTACATGGTTGTTTCATTGCTGTATTCTCTGTATCACACTAACCTGATCGGAGGGGCTTTCATCAAAGAGACCCAAAACTCTGTTGAATACCTCGATCTGGGTGAAAAAGTCATCCAGGCGGAAGCTGAGCTGATTGCAAAAAAATTGAAGGGCAAATTGCCTTTCATTTACTGTGACGGCCGCCTACAGGCTATGGCCGTAAGGTTTCAGCAACAGCTCAACGAAAACGCCAAACAAATTACTCATGTGAACACCTTTCCAGAAATGAATCACAATGAAATTGTAGGTTGGCGTTTTCCTGAAAATATCTTACAACAGGTTCAGGTAATTTATTTGTATTCCGATCACGACCATCAACGTGTTGAAAAGAGATTGGAGATTTGCAGAGAAATTTTTGAGAAGCGTTCGGGTTCCATCATCGACATAGTAGCTAAGGGCGCCTCCCTCCTGGAGCAATACTACTATCTTATTCACCTCACCGACTGGATCTCCTACTTCCTGGCCAAGGAAAATCAGGTAGACCCCGACTCTGTCGAAGCAATCGATTTTCTGAAAAATGAGTTAGTGAAACTAAAGTGAACGCTGTATTGAATTATGAAACGGAAGTAATTGACCTGGGCCTGATCGACTATCAAAAAGCCTGGGAGTATCAAACGCGCCTCTTCCATTCAATTCTGGCCATCAAAACAGCAAACCGGTCCCT
>JAYWDP010000051.1:0-2639 GCA_043779775.1 Cyclobacteriaceae bacterium | reverse complement strand
ACAATGTAGGACAGGCCATATTAACCAATTCCGGAAATGGAATTGTATATGACGGAGCCATTCGCGACATCAACGGTTTAAAGGAGTTTAAATCGTTTACTTCACTTTTCCGGACTTATCATCCATCACACCATTTGAACAACCCCGATGGAGATCTTAATACTACTCTCATCGGCATCAACCAACCCACCCGCATCGGGAAGGCTACGGTTATGCCCGGCGATGTAGTGCTTGGACGTGACGGTGGCGTGATCTTTATTCCTCCCCATCTTGCTGAAAAAGTGGTGAAGACATCCGAGATTGTCCGCCTGCGGGATATGTTTGGCCATCTCCGGATTCGTGAAAAAAAATATTCGGCTGCTCAAATTGATAATAAATGGTCTGACGAGATTGAAAAGGATTTTTCAAAATGGCTGAATGATCACGTCAATGAGTTGCCTGTTCCGAAAGATCAGATTCAGGAATTTCTAAAGACCCGCACCTGGTAATTGTATTGTAAAATCAAACCCATCCAAAAATGACAACTTCAAATTCACGACGTAAGTTTTTCAAGAGCGCTCTTGCCGCTGGAGCATTAGTGCCCCTCGCTTCATTTGGGCAGGGATTTGAAACGGCCATCGATAAAAACGCCAACCTATCATCAATTCCATCCGATCTGAAAATTACCGCCATCAAATGCGGATACATCAGGAATGGACATTCACTTTTCGTGAAAATATATTCCAACCAGGACATCATCGGACATGGAGAAGGGGTGGATGCAACGCCTGGTACGTATCATCTTGTCAAGCTCATGGAAACACGACTCGTAGGGAAAAGTCCGTTGAATGTCCATCGCTTGTTTGAAGATATCAGGAGGGCTGGGTTCTTTGAAGGTGCGCAATCCGGAATGTATGTAGCCGTGCTCTCAGCCATTGAAGCAGCCTTATGGGATCTTGCTGGCAAGGCATTGGGGTTGCCCGTTTATCAATTGCTGGGAGGAAAGTTCAGGGATAAGATCCGGGTCTATTGCGATACGGCTCTTTACCAAAGCAGGCTGCCAGTGCCCAAAGATTTCGCGGATGCGGCACTGGAAGCAAAGAAAATGGGATTCAACGCGATTAAGTTTGACCTCGATCAGGCGGACGACCCAAATAAATATGACAAATACAACTGGACCGCCAGCCCGGCTGAATTGCAGCGCATGGAAGATCAAATCTCTGCAGCCCGCCAGGCCGTAGGACCCAACATTGATATTTGTGTTGATATGCATGGCCGGTATGATGCGCCCACAGGCCATCAGGTAGCCAAGCGCCTCGAACATTTAAATCTGATGTGGCTGGAAGAACCAATTCCCGCAGAAAATCCGGAAGCCTATAAAGCCATTACCGACTCAACCAGCACACCCATTTGCGCCGGCGAAAATCATTATCTGGCCCTTGGATTCAGAAGGTTACTTGAAATCGGTGCGGTAGATATTATTATGCCCGACTTGCAAAAGTGTGGTGGCCTTGGTGAATCACAACGCATCGCCAACCTCTCCAATTTATATTACATTCCATTTGCTCCTCATATGGTGGCTTCTTATCTCGGTGCGATGGCTTCGTGCCATGTTTGTGCCTCCGTTCCTAATTTTCTGATCCTCGAATGGCAGATCTATTTTCATAAGGACCCGATGTTCAAGGAAATTGTAACGTGGGATGGCGGTCCTCAGGTGGAGAATAGCTTCATACCGCTATCCAATAAGCCTGGCATAGGTGTGGAGATCAATCAAGAAGGCATGCGCAAGTATGCTACACCGGGTGTACCATTTTTTGAATAGATTTTAAATGGCGAGATAAATCAAGAACAATTAAACCAGAAATTTTCGTGTTCTTAGTGGTCCGCAGTGATCATCGTGACCTTGCCTTTGATATTTTCACGGTGGTTACAAAACTTTGTTGTTCAATGGGGACTTCCGGCCAAACCTGACAAAGTAGGATTAGTTATTTTCCAGGAAGGCATCCATGGCGGCCGTGGGTTTACCGCTATTGTCAAAGGCACCTAATCCATAGCCACTCCAGTTGTTAAAGCATTCAGGCTCCCAGTAAAATACACCGAGCCCTTTGCCGCCTTGAACGCTTCGGGTTTTGCTGATGATGTCAGTTAGAAATGCTTTGGAGATTACTGGTTCATTGGCGGGCATACCTACCTCAACGACCATAACGGGCGTATCATAGCGGGATATCATGTCATTCATGTTGGTGAGGCATTGCGCATTGACTGTGATCCATCCGTTGATGCCTCCTGGCGCATAGGAAGGGTACAGTGACATTCCAATAATATCCCAGTGCGCACCGTTGGCCTTTAATCCATCAAACATCCACCGGAATAGCCCGTTGTCATAGCCATTGGATATATGCACGATCACCGGAGTAGTACTGCTAACGGACTTCACGGCGCTATATCCATTTTGAACCAGGGCCGCAAAGTTGACCATCGATTTGGATGCCCTTCCGTCTTCCCACAGCATGCCGTCATTGGTTTCATTGCCCACCTGCACCCAATCAGGTGTAATGCCGTTGAGTTTCAAAGTGTCCATCACACCTTTTGTGTAATTAAACAGGGTCGTTTTTAAATCAGAAAAATTGAGGGATTGCCATGCTGCGGGCTTAAGTTGA
>JAYWDP010000050.1:0-2639 GCA_043779775.1 Cyclobacteriaceae bacterium | reverse complement strand
TGTCATTTGAGGAAGATTGAAACCCTGAACAAAGGCAAAATCAAATGGTATTGCCCAGATGTGTTCCTTCGATCCGTTGTTGGTGGCAGAAAAAACGTCAAAATACTTGGGCTCCAGACCAAACTTGCCGGAATTGATGATCTCATCAAGAGCAAGAATTGCCTTATCATACTGAGCCGTCCCTGTATAAGTCAATGCATTCAGGTACAATTTACCTTGAATTGCTTTTCCGGCCCAATAGGTCAACCTGCCGTAATTGGTATTCTTGGTAAGCAACGGAACATTCGTTGTTAATTCCCCATCAATGAATGCATACATCTCAGTAGAGGTCTTCTGGCCCAGGGTTTCGCCCAGCTTAGTTGACAACGGAATGTTTCCATACATGTCCATCAAATAGTAATAGTACCATGCCCGCAGGACTTTTAGCTCGGCAACCTTCTCAGGAGATTCTGCAATTCCGGGTGTTACAATCAACCGGTTGCATGCGCTTATAGCGCCGAATGCATTGTTCCATGTATTTAAGAATGCATCAAAGCCTTCTGGCTTCGCTATGGATATTGTCTGGAAATGTGAATGCAGCGCTTGCGGCTGTCCGCCATCATACCAGTCACCACCTCGCTGAGGGATCATCGCTTCATCTGTTGTTACTTCGCTCAATGTGAAAAATCCATTGTGGCTATAGTTGTTGTACAAATTATTATACGGCGCAACTAACAGGGCGTCAATCTCACCACTGCTTTTCGGGAAGTTGGCTGGGACCAAAGTATCCTTCAAATTCTCGTCAAGATTGGTACAACTTACCGCGATCAATCCACCTGTAAGCAGAATCATCGGCAATAATCTTAATCTTTTCATTGTTTGTATTGTTTTAATAGTGTTCATCATATCTTAGAATGAAAGGTTTACACCTAAAGTAACCGTTCTGGCGCGGAAATAGTTGCTTCTTCGGTCGATACCAGGAGCCAGTGGGTTTCCTGCACCTGCTACAGCATTTCCATTATCGCTTTGACCTCCGTCAACCAATCTTGCTTCAGGATCGGTACCCGTGTAGCCCGTGATAACAAATAGGTTATTTCCACCAATATATACTCGTAGTTTAGAAATCGTTGAGCCGGCATTCATTTTGAAGTTATACCCAATGGTGGCATTATCCAGCTTCACAAAATCGCCTTTTTCGACATATAAGCTTGAGAACTGTGCATTCTTCAAGTTAGGGTCAAAATACTTCGTTTGAACACGGTTGTAAGAAGAAATCTGTCCAGGAATTACCGGCTCATAGAACGCACGGTAAGAATTGATAATGTTATGTCCAAATGTTCCTCTTAAAAAGAAGTTGAAGTCAAAGTTTCCATAGGTGAAGTTGTTCGTCCAGCCTAAATCTAATGTTGGCAGCCCGTGTCCAATAATGCCATTCGTAGCACTTAGGATAGGATTTCCGCTTGCATCCACGCCTTGAAAGGTAGGACCATACATGGTGCCTACCTGCTGGCCGGCAATATTATTAATGGTATAGGTACTGTTTTGACCTGGCGCACCCAATGAAGATCCATTTTCAGGAAGACCTGCAGCGGTTTCAGTACCATTGTAGAGTTTTACTAATACAGACTTCACGTGTGATGCAACCAATGTCGTGGTCCAGGTAAAATCAGATTTTTGAATAGCGGCATAGCTCAATGCTAATTCAACACCATTTGATTTAATCTCCCCAAGATTCTGATACTGCTGCGCAGCTACGTTTTGCGACGCATCAATGGGTCGGAGAAGAATGAAATCTTTCGCATTTCTCTGATACACATCGAAGGAACCAGTCAGGCGGTTTTCCATAAAACCAAAGTCAAGGCCTACGTTAATCTCCTGCTTTTGTTCCCATTTCAGGTTTGGATTGGGTGCGATCGTGGTATTCACTACGGGAATAAGAGATCCTCCGCTGTATCCGTAACTCGCGCTCTGAATAAATTGAGTTTGTGATAAACCATAGGTAGGCGGTAAGGCACCCGTTAGGCCCCAACCTGCTCTTAATTTCAGGTTGCTTACGGCAGGAATATCAAACAGTTTGGAAAGTATCACAGCACCACTCACGGCACCAAAATTTCCCCATTTGTTTCCTAAACCAAAGCCTGAACTTCCTTCCCGTCTGTAAGAAGCTGATAAGAGGTAGGTTTCTCTGTAGTTAACATTGGCCCTGCCAAAAAATCCAATTAACTTTTGGTCAGGACTGGCATACGAGTTTAAGTTTGTTAATTTATTCTGCAGGTCTTGGGAGGCGGCAAGATTGTTGTAACCAAGCGCGTCAGTCAAAAAATGACCTGTTGAAACACCAAAGCCCTCTGAAGCCTTTTGCTGATACGAATAACCACCTGTCAGTGCCAAATTGAGTTCATTGAATTGCTTGATATAAGAAAGATACATTTCTAAGATATCCTTACTCGCAACATTCGTGTTTCTGTTCGCTAAACCGGTTCTGTTAAAGCCGCGGAAATATGAATTCTTCGAATAAAATTCACCTTTGATTTCGTTCTCTCTTTGGATAGCGTATGTCAAGGTTCCGGTTAATCCGGGGAGAAGGTCAACATCCAATTTTGCATTTACGTTTATAGTTGTCTTTTTACCCTCATTAATATTCTGGTTAATGATTCCAA
>JAYWDP010000049.1:0-2643 GCA_043779775.1 Cyclobacteriaceae bacterium | reverse complement strand
AATAGTCTTCCATGATTTGGGCCGATCCTTCTTTCTTCCAACTGGATTCTGGTTACTAGATTCTGGATTCTTGTAGACCCGTTTAGGCGTTGCTGATTTCTTACGTTTCATAGTATGCTAAGCTAAGCCCTCAATCTTAATAATTAACAGCACCCTACCAGTATCCAGAGCCCAGAATCAAGAATCTAGTTTCTAACAGCCACTTCTTATGACCTATCCTCCAATCTCCTAAATTTGTCCCATGCTCCTGTCCTCCTTTACCCCAGACCTCATCGAAGCCGGTTGTGATGAAGTCGGCCGTGGTTGCCTGGCAGGCCCGGTGGTAGCAGCAGCCGTAGTGTTGCCGAAAAATTACGGACATGAACTTCTAAATGATTCCAAGCAATTGACGAAAGAAGAACGATTGGAAATTCGCAAGGATATTCTGAAGGATGCATTGAGTTGGGCGGTAGCTGAAGTGAGTCACGCAGAAATCGATGAAATGAATATTCTGAACGCATCTTTTAAGGCCATGCACCTGGCGCTGCATCAATTGGCCATCCGTCCTCAGTTTTTGCTCATCGATGGTAACCGGTTTACATCATACGGTGATCTTCCGTTTGAGTGCATCGTCAAAGGAGATGCGAAGTATCTGTCCATCGCCGCGGCTTCTGTATTGGCCAAGACTTACCGCGATGAGTTAATGGCGCAATGGGCCATACAATTTCCTGGTTACGGTTGGGAGACCAATGTAGGATATCCTACGCCTGAACACCGGGAAGGGATTAAAAAATTGGGGATCACTGCCATTCACAGAAAATCATTTCAGCTTCTTCCTTCTCAACTGGAACTTTTCGAAAAAGAAATGGATGCCGTCATTACACAAATTTAAGACAATGGAAGCAAATGCATCTTGCAGGCATGGGTGGGGAAAGCAACCAGAATCTAGTTAACCATGTGCTTAATCTTTGTTTCATTTCATAATCATTCCAGGTATAAGCTCATCGTCGCAGCCAACCGTGATGAGTTCTACAATCGCAGAACGGCCCCGGCTCAATGGTGGAAGGATCACCCACGGATTTTAGGTGGGCGAGACCTGGAAGCAGATGGCACGTGGATGGCCATCACCGCCTCCGGCAAGGTAGGATTGGTCACCAACTACCGTGATCCCAAAAATATTAATCCTCTGGCTCCTTCAAGGGGTCACCTCGTATCAGATTACCTGGAAAAGGAATATACCGCGAATCAGTATGTCAGGGAAGTAGAAAAAAAAGCAAGACTTTACAACGGCTTTAATCTTCTGGCGGGAACGGTTGATGAGCTTTGGTACATTTCAAATTATAAAGACGGATTACAAAAGCTGAAGCCAGGGTTCTATGGATTGAGTAATCATTTGCTGGACACGCCCTGGCCAAAACTAATGCGCGGAAAAGAAAGACTGAAACCTATTTTGAAAAAAAATGACATTCAACCCACGGCATTAATGGATTTTCTTTATGATGGCACCCGCGCGGCTGACGGACAATTGCCGGATACCGGTATCGGCCTCGAACGGGAACGAGCCTTATCATCCATGTTTATTAAAACTCCGGGCTATGGCACACGATGCTCAACCATAGTCCTGGTTGACAAACACAATCACGTTTTGTTTTCCGAAAGGGTGTATGACGTTGAAACATTTCAATATGCCTCTAACAACTTTGAATTTGACATCATCTCTGAACCCGGAACCCTGAACCCGGAACTCTGAAAGTGAAACGCAAAGATTATACACCCGCGACCCTCAAGTTCATCCAATGGTTGTTTCCAAAACTGGAAAAGTATGCTCCTTTTTTGGCTCAATATTTTTTTCGACTTGTATTTTATGTCCCCATGAACTATCGCGTTCCTGAAAAGGAAAAGGAAGCGGAGGATCTAGCGAAGAAATTTTCAATTAAGGTGTCAGGTAGGAAAATCCGGGGATTTGAGTGGGGGAGTGCATCGGATCCATACATCCTTGTCATCCACGGCTGGGCCGGACGGGCCACGCAATTCAGAAAATTTATCAAGCCATTAAATGGATCAGGTTTCCGGTTGGTGGGCTTTGATGGACCTGCCCACGGTAAATCACAAGGAACAAAAACCTCGATCCTTGAATTTGAACAAATGCTTCGTCAGATTATTAAGGAATTGGGGGAACCTAGCGTCATCATCGCTCATTCATTTGGGGGTGCGGCGGCTTTGTATGCTGCCATGCACGGATTACCCGTGAACAGGTTAATTAACATTGCGAGCCCTTATATTGCCGATGAAATTCTAAAAACTTATTTAAGGGCCATCCATGGTTCCTGGCTATCGGCTGAAAAATTTAAGGAGTATGTGTTAAAGAAAACGGGGAAAACTTTTGAGGAATTTACGGCTTTGTTTGCCATCCAACACATACCCCGTTCAATTGATCTATTTATGGTGCAAGACGAAAACGACCAGGACGTTTTAATGATTCACGCAGAAGCATTGCAAAAAGTTTATCCGGCAGCAAAACTCCTGAAGACTGTTGGGTTGGGTCATACACGAATTCTGAAGGATGAGAAGGTGATTGAAGCGTGCATCGGGTTTATTAAAGCCAATCATGACCCTGTAACAAATACTTAACCGCGACCGTCTAAACATCAGTTATTTTAGTTC
>JAYWDP010000048.1:0-7737 GCA_043779775.1 Cyclobacteriaceae bacterium | reverse complement strand
GGGGTACGTACGGGCACCTCGATCGGTAGTAGGATTGAAAATTTCCAAATCTCCATTCTCAGCGGCTACAAAAGTCTTCCAGGTTTCATTGGAATAATTATTCCATGCAAAAGGATTGCCTTTAATATTGCCGGGAAAAACAACATAATCATTTGCTTGCCGAATTATGATCCGGTAATTCAACACACCGGGAATAACAATGTCTGCAGGAACTTCCACCGTGTATTCCGAGGATGTTTTCCTATCCATGGCTATATTTCTGGGCTGACCTCCACCCAACCTGCTTATTTGCAATGATACACTGCCCGTATCAACACCTGCCACCGTTGCCTGTAGGGTGAACGGCTTGCCAGCGGAAACTTCAGTAAAAGGTTCATGTCTCAGAAAAATTTCTATTTCAAGAGGTTTTGGTGCAAAAAATTCATTCAACTGAATTGCCCCAATGGCCTTATTACCTGCTGAGATCTTTTTACCATTTCTCACCAGTAAGTAAGAACCTGGCAGAATTTGAAAGCTATCCTTGTTCGATGCGGTCGAATAACTGTTTCCTTCATTCAATCCTTTTATATCAAAATCCGAATTCAAATCGTCCAGCATAATCTGCATGGTATTGATTTTCCATTGAATACGGGTGACTTCTTTTTTAGGAGATGCTCTTTCAAAGGGATCTCTTATATAAACAACATCAGGCATCACCTCCAGCCGCCATACCCCCTCCTCCACCTTGTCCAGGAAATAGGCCCCTGATCCCTGGTAATGAACCACGGGAGAACTCCCTACACCAGCAATATTCCTTAACTTATTTTTGGCTAGCGGTTCTGTTTGTGTCGTATTTGAGTAATAAAATTTTTGCTCTGTGTTCATTTCGCTTAACGCTTGCTTATAGCTGACGTGAAAGGCGTCAAATACACTATCCGCAGGATAAACACCATAATTCTTTAGTCGTGGCACTTTATGAAATACTTCAGAAGCAATCATTAAACTGATCGCCTTTGACGGCGTATAGGCCAGGTTTACATAATGGGTTTGGTATTCCGAATTGGCGTACGCAAGTGCCATAGGATCATAAGCAAACTGTGTGGCCCATTGAAATCCCGCTTTTCTAAAACTTCTCGCCATAGCCGGATACATACAGGATACCAAGACATCAGCGGCATCAAATTCATATACCATTAAAGCTTTATTGGCAAATGCGGGGATGGTGTCATAAGGGATGGTGTATTGGTCCACATGGGGTAAGAAGTTTCCTTTTAAAGTTTGCCCTGCCACCAACCCGGATGGGTACCACTGGAAACTAAAACCATCAACTTTAGAGGCTGCCACTGCATCGGCGTAAAATGGAGACTGACTAATGTTATAAAACACCGGCTTTGACCAACCCGTATTTTTAAGTGCCCCGGTCAATCGATTAATATAATCGGTTACTCCGGATTTAGGCCCATTATGGCTTGGCTCATTATTAATTTCCACAGCGATTACATCGGCATCATCACCATACGCTAGTTTGGTATATGGGTTTACATGCCTGAAAAATTGCTGTATATAATTTTCCTGTGCCTGAATAGCCTTATCCTCTGTCGTAAGTTTTTCCCTTCCAAATACCCTTGAAAATCCCGGGGTCCTTTCATCTCGTTCGGGATATCCATTGCCCCAGAAGGCTATCGGTGTGATGATGGTTCTGATATTACGATTCTTTAATTCTGCTAATAAAAAATCGAAAAGTCTAAAATGATCATTTTGTAAAAGATTACCTAATGAATCGGAGATTTCTGTGTCCCATACATGGACGCGAAAGGCATCAAGACCCAGACGAGCCAAATGATAGACGTCTTGTTCGATTGCTTTTTCCAGATCAACATTCAATGCTTTGTGCGCACGGTAGGAATAGGCAAATGGAGTTGTATAATTGACGCCAAAAAAAGCAGCTTCCTTATGGCCCCTGGTGTACCTGAGGACTCCTTCTTTGTCTATATAAACCAGGTTGGCATTCGGCTTTGTGGGATTCTTTTGGGAGGACGAATCGTTAAAAGAAAATAGAGAAACAAGGAAAAAAAATGTAATGCGAAAAAGACCGGTTGTACCTCTCATGTCTTCCTTAATTTTTTTGACTTCAATTGTTTCGATCCCATCCACAGGAAAGACCCGAATGATAAGCAATAAAAAAGGTCTCGAAAATTATCGAAACCTTTTAAATTATAGAGTTCGCTTAGTGCCGGATGATTTCAATCTCAACACGGTCATTATAATTGGCGTACACGCTGGTCTGGGGATATACCATCATCTTACCGCCTTCACCTTTTGTAAGAATCCTATCCACTTCAATGCCTTGTGAGACCAGGTACCTTCTTACTGCCTCAGCGCGTAGTTCGGTCAACTCCTTTGCAGATCCTGAAATTTTTTGATTTGTGAGATCATTCTCAAAATATTTAGTACTGGTTCCTAAGGTGATAATGTCTCTGGCTTCATTGCCATTACAATGAGCATGGACTCGTACTTTATAGTTAAGGTTTTCTTTCATCAGGTCTGCCAGGCCATTCAGTTCATTCTCGGACTGGGGCTGCATGACCACCGAGTTGCGATAATAACTCACATCATTGAATTCAATATAGTCACCTCGCTTTGCCCTTAACAATGTTAATGGTATGATCATTTCGCCGTCAGGTCCGGTACCGGAAGAAGAAGGGAGCGGATCTTTGAAATTGATATTAGTCTCCAAAGCCTTGTATCCCGGAGCGATGGTAGTAACAAAGTACACACCATTTTGATTTCGAGGAGCCGGAACGTCAACCAATTCATCCGCCTTAAACGCCTGATATTGTGTTGGTGTTTTAGATTCCGATAAATGGATTTCACCCCTCACCTCATTGCCGGTCTCGGAATTAATAAACTTGAAGAGGAAAAATTTGCCCTTGGCGACTTTCTTCACCACAGGTTTGATAATTTTTGAAGAGTCGACTTTGACAGGAATTATTTCAGGTGTGATGGGCTCTTTCACAGGCTCCACAATAGGTTCAACCACAGGTAGGTTAATTACCTGAGCTTGTTCTTCTCCCAGATGTCCGGCAAAAATCCAGGCGTCCTTATATCCTGATTCTGCCTTCAGCTTTATCAAAAAAGTAAATGCTTTACGCTTATCTTCTGATTGAAAGACATAAACGTAATACAGCTTCCTTAAAGGATTAATAGCATATTGTGAATTAAAGCCCATTTTATTGGTTTTTGCCGTGAGTCGTATGGCATTATCATGAACGGCAAAAACTCCGATGGTGACATAGTATTCATCACCCATTGCCTGTGCGGCAGCCGTATTACAGAATGCTGAAAGGCCGACCATCCATAATGAAAATGCAAATACCCTCATAGCTTATTTATTTCAATTTATCGAAGGTAAGAAATTATCGAAAATCTGGTACAAGGGATGCTAAAGAAGCATCATTTTACAACCTATAAAGCACGTTTTAAGGAAGAATTATTCCTGAATTACTGGTTTTCACGATTTTGGTAGCTGAAATACACCAACTTGAATGGTCTGACCGCTTGGATCGAGTTAGCTTTAGGAGGTTGGGTATGAGACAATAAGTGCAATCAGACGGAAATATTGGTAGCTATCTATTTTACCACCTCAATTTCCACCCTCACGTTAGCTTCTGCCTTTTCATCATCGATATTGAAAATCGGCTTTTTACCTCCCTCTGCCTTAATGGTCATTCTGTTCTTGTTAATTCCGTTGGCAATCAGATATTCCCGGATAAGGTTAGCCCGCTGATGTGACAATTCCTTTGCCGAACCATAATCTTCGAAGGTGTTGTCCAAAGAAAAGAAATCACCATTTTCATCACTTCTCCGTATGATTTTACCGGGTGCATCCCCGTTGGTGTGTCCATGAATCCTGATTTTTTCATCTGGATTCACCTTCATAATTTCAACAAGTTTGTCCACCGGGTACTTGGATTCAGGCCGAAGTATAGCTGCATCTTTGAAGAAATAGATATGGTCCAGTACGTCCTTTTCGCCCTTCTTCATGACCATGGACTTACTATCCACTTCCTTCTTAATTCGTGCTTCCCGTTCTTTCGCCGGATCCACTGGCTCGGGCAGAGGCTCCAAAATCGTGACTTCTATTTTGGGTAATTCTACCACGGGGATGGTTTTTTCAATAACTGGTTCTTGTCTGGGTTCTTCTCGCTTCGTTATCAACTCTCCCAACGTACCATTAAACGCCCAAGCATCTTTGAATGAGGACGAGGATCGGAGTCTCACCACTTCGGATATGGCCAAATCATGATCCATCGTCTGCATGACATATACATAATACAGGTTCTTTAATTTATTCATCTCAACCTTGGCATTAAGGTTTTGCTGCTTTCCCTGCTTGCTAAAACGGTCCGCGTTCTTTTTAACGGTGAAGGCCCCTATGACAACAACATAGTTGCCTTCACCCATTCCACTTTGGGCTTTAACTCCAGCAGCAACAAAGGCAGACAATACACACGTCAACCAGATATTTTTCATCACAATAGTTTTATTTTAGAATACACAATTATAGATCGTATAGCCCAATAAATTTATTCAATTTAGGTTAAAACATTGCATTATTGTGAAGAAATGACTTCAAATCGTCTCTGCAGGGTCTCGCCGGAGTCGTCGACTAGCGTGAGAAAGTGTTTACCCGGGTAAGGAGCCAGTGAAACATGGTGGGACCTTTGGGTAACCCCAATAAACTGCCCATCCAGGTGCCAGTACACAATGGCTGATGAATTCCGATGAGTAGCTTCGAAAACAGTACTTCCTGACGTTCCGTCTAGTTGTAGTGGTAAATATATTTTTGAATTCACTTTCGGATAAATAAGTCCCATCGAGGCAACCGAAGAAGGATTCTGACAATCACTCCGATAAGGAGGCAACTGGCGGTAGGATACGTTTCTGTGTTTATAATAATATTCCTGAACGGGAGGAAGCACAAACCAGGGTTGGTTCTTCATATGATCTATGGATTGACATTCGCTGTGCACACGGTACTTTCCATCGTCGGAGAGGTGAACCAACTGATGATATCGGCAGACTTCAGATGATAAACCGGCAGCAGGGATCGAAGTTGTATCAGCATTCTCACAGTAAGTTGATGCACGTTGTCCACTCAAAGAACAAACCGGAACCTGAACCATTTCAGACTGAGGTTTTTGAAACCAGGTATGCCCGGGAAGCAACGAAAAAATATTAAACAGGAGGGGTGCTGCTGCCTCGGTTCCGGTTAACCCCGGTCTTCCTTCTCCATCTGCATTACCCACCCATACGCCCACGGCAAATTCAGCGTTGACTCCCACGGCCCAGCCATCGCGAAAGCCAAAACTTGTTCCTGTTTTCCATGCGATCGGCTTCGTGCTGTTAAAATATTGCCAGCCGGTTTCTTCCCCTGGCCGGTATAACTCTTTCAGTGTCTCGAATGTAATCCAGAGGGAAGACGCACTGAGGTACGAGTTAGGCTCTAGGTTCGATTCACCAGGAGCCTTTTCTATGGGATGGAACAAAAATTCGGGGGCGTGAAAATCATTCTTGTCATATTTATTCTTACCGGGCCGTTCAAAGTAATTTGTAAGCGTCCGGGCACAGGAAGCATACATACCAGTAATATCCCAGAGGGTTCCTTCGGCACCTCCCAGAACAAGGGATAATCCATAGTGATCCGCCCCCTCATTTAGGGTACTCATTTTCATTTGCTGTAAAAGATCATAAAATTTTTCGTACCGATATTCCCTAAGCTCAAGAACCGCTGGAATATTCAATGACCGGATCAAAGCCTTGTCAGCCGGAACAGCTCCGTCATTCTGTTTTGAAAAATTCTTGGGGGCGAACCCTCCAATCAGTGTGGGGATATCTGCAATCAGTGTTTTTGGTAAAATTTTTCCTTCATCGAGAAGTGCAGCATACAGAAATGGCTTGAGGATACTGCCCGTACTCCGGGAAGACCTCACTACATCTACATTTTCCTGATGATCAATTCCTGCCTGGGTATTACCGACGTAAGCCAGGACCTGACCGGTTTTTACTTCCAGGATGAGTGCTGCCGCATTGAAAATATGATTGCCCTTGAGTTGCTGATAATAATCCCGAACTACTTGTTCCGTTCTTTCCTGAAGTGGACCATCAATAGAAGATTGAATTACCTGTTCGGCAAATCCCCCTTGCTTTAGACGGTCCAAACCATGAGAAGCAAATCGAGGCAACGGCAGAGGTTTCTCAGGTACTGGCTCTGAGATCGCCAGCTGATAGCTCAAAGTGTCAATTTCACCCAAGGTCAACAGCCGGGTCAATAATTGATCACGCTTCTGCCGCAGCACGCCACGATGACGTGCCAAGTGAATGAGTGAAGGATTGTTGGGAAGCACCGCCAGCAGCGCTGCCTCACCCCAGGATAGCTCTTGTGAACTACGGCCAAAGTATCGCCAGCAGGCAGCATCAATTCCAACGACGTTCCCGCCGAAGGGCGCATGTGATGAATACAAAGCGAGGATTTCTTTTTTCGTGTACTTAAGCTCTGCCCTCGTTGCCAGAATCACTTCAATGATTTTTTGAAAAACAGTCCTTGGCGGATTATGTTTTGAAAGCCGGATGAGCTGCATGGTTAACGTGCTACCTCCGCTCACCACCTGACTTGATTTGATATTTTGACGGATGGCTCTTCCCATCGCCAGCAGATCTACCCCGGGATGGTCCCAGAACCGCTTATCCTCAAAAACAACAATTGCTTTTGAAAATTTATCCGGAACGACTGTGCTCTCAGGAAATCTCCATTGTCCGTCAGCAGCAATGGAGGCACAAAGTAATTGATCATGGCGATCCTGAAGTACGGTGCAAAGTGGATCATGAAAGAGTTTGTCGGGAAGCGAGAGGCAGTAAATCATCAGTAGTAACCCCGATATCACCAGCAGAATAATTCCCTTCCTGCTGAAAAATGCTTTCATGGCATACGGTTCGCGTGGCGTGTTGCCAGTTTCCACTGATTACCATTCTTAATATAAACTTCAGTGTAGCGAAGATCCATGGCGAAGGGCTTGCCTTCCGTGGCGCCTTCAAAAGTTGCGAGCCCGTTGATGATGGCAGTCTGGCCGTACCGTCGCGCAGATGATTCTTTGACCGTTACTTTAAGATAATTTAGCTTACCACTCTTCAAGTCATCGATAAGTTCTTTCTTATTCTGGATCCATCCGTTTGAGTGAACGTACATTACCCTTTCATCCAAAAGAGATTCAAGGGAATCATACCGCTTCTCAATAAGCCAGTTAAACTTCCTGTTGGATAGATCAACCAGTTGTTTTTCCAAGCGTGACGGGATTTGCGCTTCTGTCAAGAAGGCCAGAAGCACTCCACTGACGAGCAGAAAAATATTAACTTTTTTCATTTTAATGCACCATGGTTGTTTCTCTGGCCACTATTTCCACATTCGGCCTTGACTCATTCGTAAGAGCGACTTTGCCCCGCTCATTTCTGAGAATGCGCATGTAAAGGGAAATATTTTTATCAAACAGAAAACGAAGGAATAATTTCGTCCACGAATTATGAGCCTTGAGTGAGTCATAATATTCTACGGCTTCACTCTTCAGTGCCGGCAGCTTGTTCCAGGGTATCGAAGGAAAATCATGATGTTCATTGTGATAGCCTACATTAAAGGCTACCAGGTTGAGTGGACCGTAATAGCTGTAGGTCTCCTGCTTCTCATCCAGGGTGAGATAATGTTCC
>JAYWDP010000047.1:0-2650 GCA_043779775.1 Cyclobacteriaceae bacterium | reverse complement strand
CGGGATTTGTGGTTTCAGACTATACATCAATTATGGAGATGATCCCTCATGGTGTGGCAGCCGATACTGCCTCAGCCGCAGCCCTGGCACTTGAAGCCGGCGTGGACATGGACATGCAAGCCGGATTTTATCAAAATGCAGTTGTGCGGTTGGTGCGTGAAGGTAAAATGAAAGAGGAATTGGTGGACCTTTCAGTTCGAAGAATCCTGAGAAAGAAATTTGAATTGGGTTTATTTGATGATCCCTATCGCTATTGCAACGTTGAACGGGAGAAGGAAACGGTGATGAAACCGGAATTTCTGGAGGCTGCCCGTGACATCGCCAGGAAATCAATCGTACTCTTGAAGAATTCAAAGCCCCAGGGACAGGGAATGAGTCTGCTGCCTTTGTCTAAATCAATAAAGAAGCTGGCGGTCATTGGCCCCCTTGCAGATGCCAAGAAGGAAATGATTGGCTCCTGGTCAGCTGCGGGGGACTGGAAGAAAGCAGTCACATTGCTGGAGGGTATACACGCTAAAGTCTCACCCGGAACCCAGTTGCAATATGCAAAAGGCTGCAATATCAACGACGATTCGACTCAGGGTTTTGCGCAGGCGATTCGGGTCGCTTCTCAGGCAGATGTGGTCGTGTTGGCCGTCGGGGAAGCAGCTTCAATGAGCGGCGAGGCCGCCAGCCGTTCACTGCTTGATTTACCGGGCGTCCAGCAAAAATTGGTGGAAGAAATTCATAGGACCGGTAAGCCAGTAGTGGTGGTTTTAATGAATGGCCGGCCGCTGACCATCAACTGGATTGATCAGCATGTTTCTTCGATTTTAGAAACATGGTTTTTGGGTATGCAGGGGGGACATGCGATTGCTGATGTGCTGTACGGCGATTATAACCCTGCCGGAAAACTGACCGTGACTTTTCCGCAATCAGTCGGTCAGGTTCCGATCTTTTATAACATGAAGAACACCGGCAGGCCGCGGGACCCCAACAATAAATATACCTCCAAGTATCTCGACATCTCCAACGAACCACTTTATCCTTTCGGATATGGATTGAGCTACACTTCCTTTAGTTATGGTGAGGTGGCAGTTAACAAAAATGAAAATACGGATCAGGTCCAGCTGTCGGTAACATGTAAAGTGACGAACATCGGGAACCGGCCGGGTGAGGAAGTCGTGCAATTGTATATCCGGGATTTGGTCGGCAGTGTTACCCGGCCAGTGAAAGAGTTAAAGGGATTTCAAAAGATCTTGCTGGGTCCCAATGAATCAAAGGAAGTGGTGTTTGCCCTCAGGCCTGAGGACTTGTCATTCTATCGCAAGGACATGAGTTTTGGCCCGGAAGCCGGAATGTTCCAGGTTTTTGTGGGGGGGAATTCCAGGGATGTAAAAATTGCGGGGTTTGAATTGGAAGAGAAAAATGGAGGATACGATTTTGTTATTCCAGGGACAGGTAGAAAGGATAGGTAAGGTGTGAACCTTGTGGTGATCCACCCATGTTGTTATTGCTCGCTCCGACTCCGCAGGTCTCCGTCTCGGGACCCTGCGGTAGTGATTTGCAGGGCGCAACTAAATCGCTAATTTTCGGTTTATTATAGGTACGAATGAAGTCCTTCCTCAAGAAAGTACTTAAGATAGTCCTCTATTTTCACGCCGTTGTTTTGACTGCGTTGCTGCTGGCGCATTGTTCCTTTTCCAACTACGCTAAGAAATCCTACCTGCAGGCAAAAAAAGACAGGCCTTTTGACGTGGTCATCGTCCCCGGTGTGCCCTATGAAAAGACGGCGGACAATAACGTTATGAAAATGCGCGTGTTTTGGGCCAAACACTTGTATGACAGCGGGTTTACCAGGAATGTTATTTTTTCGGGGTCTTCGGTTTACAGTCCGTATGTGGAGGGCATTGTCATGAAGATCATCGCGGATTCACTGGGCATTCCAGCTGACCACACTTTTTCAGAAACCAGAGCCGAACACAGCACAGAAAATGTGTATTACTCCTGGAAGATGGCCAAGCGCATGGGTTTTCAGAAAATTGCGCTGGCCACCGATCCTTACCAGGCAGGCTTGCTCCGGCGCTTTGTTAGAAAATATTGCTATGGCATGAAGGCTGTTCCGATTGTATTCGGAACTATGAATATCGACAGTAAAGTCTTACCTGTCATTGACAGCAGTTCGGCCTTTGTCAAGGATTTTGTTTCCATTGTGGATCGCCAGGGATTCTGGGAACGGCTCAGCAGAACACAGGGCAAGCAGGTCAAAGAGGAAGTGGCCGCGGAGGAAGCGGAAAAGAAGCCTGGTGGTCGGTAGACAAACTGAATTGGAGCCTGTTCAGGTTGTGGAGCCCGATGACGTTTGTGTTTTAATGCGATGATCCTGGTTTGGGATGTATTTGCATTATAAACCAATCTGCCTTTCTGGCTTAGTCCGGCAATCCTTTGATTTTTTGAAAGTAAGGAGTGGTCCGGTGATCCGCTTTTTGTAAGATAGGAATGGGCGTCATTCAACTGGTGACTTTGATGGTTGGAATTCCTATATTCACATTCTGATCAGCATTCAATGAACTTTACTTCACGTTGCATCCTATTTGTAGCCCTCGTCTCTGTTTCCTGTTCTACTCGTCGGCAGGATGAAATCAAAACCCGCTGGATTGCGACTTCGCCG
>JAYWDP010000046.1:0-7763 GCA_043779775.1 Cyclobacteriaceae bacterium | reverse complement strand
TGAGAAATCCCTGGTGGAAAATTCTGTCGGTCATACTGCTCGTTTATACCGTAGTGGGCGGTTTTATTATGGAAGTGCCTCGCCTCGCCATTGTAAATGAAACGATTCGCGCGTTATACTTTCATGTGCCCATGTGGTTTGGAATGGTCGTAATGTTCCTGGTATCCTCCATTCATGCCGTTCGCTACCTTAGAAAACACGATCCAGGTGCTGACATAACTTCAGTTGAATTCGCCAACACGGGCCTGATTTTTGGATTCCTTGGAATTTTCACTGGCATGGTCTGGGCCAATTACACCTGGGGAACTCCATGGCATGGCGATCCAAAACAAAACGGAGCCGCCATTGCCTTGCTGGTATATCTTGCCTACTTCGTTCTGCGCGGCTCATTGGATAATCATGAACAACGGGCACGTTTGAGCGCAGTGTATAACCTATTTGCATTTGCTGCCATGATCCCGCTGATTTTTATTGTCCCAAGGCTCACCAGCTCTATGCATCCGGGCAGCGGAGGCAATCCAGGATTTAACATGTATGACCTCGACAACAACATGCGCAAAGTATTTTACCCGGCCGTTATTGGTTGGATTTTATTGGGCGTCTGGATTGCTTCGGTTCGTGTTCGCCTCCGTTTGGCAGAAGAAAAAATTCTTGATTTGGAATATGAAAAGAATAACTAATATACTGTTGTCACTATTGGTATCATTGCCTTGCTTGGCGCAGGAGGTAGAAATGGCAGATACCCTGCGGACGGAGGGCAAAATTTATGTTGTGGTGACCATCCTACTCATCATCCTGATCGGTTTAATTGGATACCTTGTCTTGATTGATCGCAAAGTGACCCGTCTGGAGAAAAAACTTGGGGATAATAAACCTTCCTGACATGCTGACCAAAGTCATAGTAAAAATCTATTTGAATCGTAAATTGCGTTGTGAATCTGTAGAAGCATGAAAAAAACGCATATAATTGCCATTATTGTCATCGCTGCGGCCATTGGAATCATCGTCTCTACCGCAGGAGACGCAAGTACCTACGTGACCTTTGAGCAGGCCTATCAAATGGCCTCCACGGGAAATAAGATCAAAATTCATGTTGTGGGTGAACTCAAGAAAGATGGTCAAGGAGCCATTACCGATCTGGTAAAAAGTCCCGATAATCTCTCCTTCACCTTTATTCTTCTGGATGAAAACAAAAAAGAACAAAAAGTCTATTATAATGAACCTATGCCTCCCGACTTCACCCGCTCAGAGAAAGTAGTTGTTATCGGCAGTTACCGGGGCGATGTTTTTGTAGCAGATAAAATTCTTTTAAAATGCCCTTCTAAATATCAGGACCAAAAATTGAACGCAAAGGTTTAACTACTTTTGCACTATGCTCCATTATTTCATCGGTAACCTTGGTCACCTCTTTGTAATCTCTTCCTTCGTTACCGCTTTAGTGGCCTCTTTCTGCTATTGGCGGGCCAATGGTCACACCGACATCCAGTTGCGTCAAGGTTGGATACAAAATGGCCGCGCAGGATTTATCCTTCATGTGATGGCTGTGCTGGGTATAATCGTTTCGCTCTTCACAATTATTTTTAATCATTACTTTGAATACCACTATGCTTATGCCCACTCTTCACTGCATCTGCCGGGGCAGTATATGATCTCATGCTTCTGGCAGGGGCAGGAAGGAAGCTTTTTGTTGTGGATGTTCTGGCAGGCGGCCATTGGTTTGGTGTTGATATTCACCCAGCGCGCATGGGAAGCCCCCGTGATGACGATCTTCTCGCTGGTACAGGCCTTTCTGACTTCAATGATTGTGGGTGTGGTAATTCCGGGCCTCAGCCTGAAGATCGGAAGTTCTCCTTTCATCCTGCTTCGCGACGCGATGGCCGACCCGATTTTTAGCATGCAGCCGGATTTCATTCCCAAAGATGGCAATGGATTAAATCCTCTCCTTCAAAACTATTGGATGGTAATCCATCCGCCCACACTGTTTCTTGGTTTCGCACTTACCCTGGTCCCTTTTGCCTTTTGCATGGCCGGTCTCTGGAGAAAACAGTTTACAGAATGGATAAAACCCGCACTCCCCTGGAGCCTCCTGGGCGCTGGTGTGCTGGGCCTTGGAATATTAATGGGAGGCTACTGGGCCTATGAGACCCTAAGTTTTGGTGGTTACTGGAACTGGGATCCCGTAGAAAATGCAGTATACGTTCCCTGGCTCATCCTGATTGCCTCCTTGCACACAATGATCACCTATAAAAACAGCAAGTCTGCCCTCAAGTTTTCAATAATTCTTGTCATTACCGTTTTCATATTAATACTTTATTCCACCTTTCTCACCCGCAGCGGCATTTTAGGCGATGCTTCCGTGCATTCATTCACAGACCTTGGACTTTCCGGTCAATTGCTTCTATATCTTTTATTTTTTACAATCGCTGCTATCGTCCTGGCTGCCATTCGCTGGAAGGAAATCCCTTCAACTGAAAAAGAGATATCGACTTATTCACGCGAATTCTGGATTTTTATGGGAGCCACCACACTGTGCCTGATGGGCTTCCAAGTAATGGTCCCAACATCTTTCCCGGTGTTTAATAAAATTGCAGGAATCTTTGGCGTTCATTCCTCGCTAGCGACGCCACCCAACCAGATTGAATTTTATTCCAAATTTCAACTTTGGTTTGCGGTAGCCGTGGCGCTGCTTTCAGGCACGGGACAATTTTTCTGGTGGAAGAAGATCGATAAAGAAAAGCTCAAGCAAGAGATGATCATTCCCTTTTTAACCACCCTAGTACTTTTTGTCATCATTCTGCTGGTGGCAGGAATTACAAATCCTGTTTACCTGGCGCTGGTGTTCGCAGGTGTGTATATTATCGTCTCAAACATTAAAGTACTCGCATCGGTTCTGCGAGTCAACCCAGGTCTTTCCGGCGGAGCGGTCGCCCATATTGGTGTGGGTTTGGTTTTGATTGGCATTTTGTTCTCTTCAGGCTATTCCAGGGTGGTGTCACTGAACAATACAGGACTGCTGTACAGCAAAGATCAAGGAACTGAATTCAACCGCGATAATTTACTATTGTTTTTAAATGAGCCCCGTACGATGGCAGGATATGACATAGAGTTTTTGGGTGAGCGCATCGAGCCCCGCCACAAGTCAGGTTACATCAAACGCAATGATATTGATCCAACCCCGGATCCCTACAAGGTGGTAGCGAATAAGGACATTCTTTTCAAAGGCAAAAAACTTTTCAGCACAAAAGACACCATCGAAATTTATCCAGAGAATACTTTCTACGAAATTCAATTGCGCAAAGGCGAGAAAATTGCCGCAACCCTTTTTCCCCGTATCCAGCTTAATCCGGGAATGGGTGGTATTCTTCCTTCACCCGACATCAGCCGCGGTGTGGCCCGGGATCTATACACTCATGTATCTTCCACCATGAATCGCGAATCAGAACTGGATTGGAGCAAAATGGATGAAGTGCGTGTGAAAAAAGGACAACAATTCTTTGTCAATGACTATGTAGCGGTTCTGGAAGAAGTTGACCGCATTACCGCCATCGCCGGGGTCCCTCTTCAGGACGATGATGTGGCGGTGAAGGCCCGCATCAGAATTGAGGGTGAGCACGAAAGCTACTATGCCGAGCCGATATTTCTTATCAGAAACAAAAGTGAAGTGGGCCGGCTTCCCTACGAAGTAGGAGACCTCGGCGTGAAAATAACTTTAATGAATATCCACCCTGAAACGGAAGAATTCATGCTCGGACTCAGTGGCCGGCAAAAAGATTGGGTTATCATCAAAGCGATGGAAAAACCTTATATCAATATTCTCTGGTTGGGCACCGGTGTGTTGCTGATTGGATTCACCATGGCCATGAGGCGTAGATTCAAAGAAGAATAAAGACTTTCAGCTTTTGAGAATATCGGCCGATCTCAAACTGGTTTTCAGACGCTTGCCACCAGTTTTTCAATAATACCGTCCACGGTCACTCCTTCTGCCTCAGCTTTAAAGTTTCGTACAATGCGATGACGTAATACCGCACTGGCAACAGCTCTTACATCTTCAATATCAGGTGAGTATTTTCCATTCAGCAGCGCGTTGCATTTCGCACCCAGGACGAGAAACTGCGAAGAACGCGGTCCAGCTCCCCATTCCAGATAATCGTTGGCGATCACGGCGCCGTTACGGCCGGGCCGGGTAAGGTGTGTTAATTTTACAGCATATTCCACCACATTGTCTGCAATCGGAACACGCCGCACAAGATGCTGGAAATATTGAATATCCTCTGCTGACAAAACCGTGCTGACTGTAGCAACTTCGTCTGCTGTGGTCATCTTGACGATTTCAAGCTCCTGCTGATAGGTGGGGTAGTCAAGGAAAATGTTAAACATGAATCGGTCTAACTGCGCCTCCGGCAACGGATAAGTACCTTCCTGTTCGATTGGGTTTTGTGTTGCTAATACAAAGAATGGCCGGGGTAAATCATAGCGTTGACCGGCAATGGTTACCGAATATTCCTGCATTGACTCAAGTAAGGCAGCCTGTGTTTTTGGAGGGGTACGGTTAATTTCATCCGCCAGAACGATATTGGCAAAAACGGGTCCTTTTACAAAGTGAAAATTCCGCTCTTTGTCCATGGTCTCTGCCCCTACGATGTCGGAGGGCATAAGGTCTGGCGTAAACTGGATGCGCTTGAATTGCAGATCAAGGGCATTGGCGATCGTCTGTACCAGCAAAGTTTTTGCAAGGCCGGGGACACCAATTAACAGGGAGTGGCCCTGACAGAAGACACCCGTGAGTACCAGGCGCACCACTTCATCCTGCCCGATTATGACACGGGCAATCTCTGTTCTTAATTTTTTATAGGATTCAGCCAGTGCTTTGGCGGCCTCAACGTCGCTGGAAAATTTTTGCATCGCTACTTGGATTACCTGTACGCTAAATAATTCGATCGGTTTAAATAAATCTACTCATCTACGATTTCACAATTTTTATAGGCAGGATCTATTTTGATAAACACATCCTGACGTGCCTTCGTGAACCACTTATCCATCACCTTGTCCTTCTTTTGAGACAGCGCTGCGGCCTGGATACGGTGCCAGTCTTCCTTCAGGTTGGCCTGATGGGGGGAAAGACGTTGTTTAAAATATAATATCCTTACAGCGTCTTTAAAGTCTTCCGTGCGGTACACAATCGGCTTGCTGATGCCCCCCTCTTTCATCGTGTCAATGGTAAAATAAACCACAGGATCCAGTTCCTTGATAGAAATTTTAGTCCCACCTTCCTCATCCGTAAAATACCCCCCACGTCCTTTTGATTTTTGATCATCTGAATATTCCATGGCCGCCTTCTCAAATTTGATGCTGTCTAGCTTAATCCTTCTGCGAATACTATCCAGAAAATGTTCAGCACGTACAATATCACTTTTTGAGGGCGTCGCTGAAATTAAAATGTGACGGGAGTTGTATTCGTTCCCTCTGCGGTCGATAAGCTGCATGATGTGAAATCCAAACGGCGACTTGAACGGCTGGGAAATCTCACCTTCCTTGATTTTAAAAGCTATGGCTTCATATTCCGGTACCATGGCTCCACGACCTACGTAACCCATCTCACCCCCGTTCGATTGGGCAGTGGGGTCTTCTGAAAATTTCTTGGCCAAGTCATTAAAGTTTTCGCCATTCAGAATACGTGATCGTACATCAATGAGTTTTTTCTTAGTTTCTAATTCCTGTACTTCACTCACTTTTGCTACTCGCACTATCTGGGCAACCTCAACATCCGCCGAATAAAAAGGGAGACTATCCGTCGGTATTTTATTAAAAAAGCGCTTGACCTCCGCCGGTGTTATGTTGACATTCTTGGTTATCTTTTGATGCATCGCGCTCGCCATCATCTGTTCTCTGATCTGATCACGGAGTTCAAGTTTGATCTGATCAAGGCTCTTGCCATAGGAGCGCTCCAATTGCTCGGGTGAATTGCCAGAACTTTGTAAAATCATGTTCATCCGCTGATTGGCATTGTTATCCACTTCCAGGTCTGTGACAAGCACTGAGTCGATCTCAGCCTTGGCCACCAACAATTTGTTGATCACTAATTGGCTGAAGAGGCCGCATTTTGCTTGCTGAGAAGCAGTACCTCCGTTAGATAAATAATTCTGATAGGAGCCCTCCAGCTCTGACCTCAGAATAATGTAATTATCCACCTTGCCAATGATTTTATCAACCACGAAGCCCTTGGGTTCCTGTGCATGGGAATTGCCCCATACCCCTGCAAGCAGTAGGCTACCGATTAAAAATCTCGAAATCCTTTTGTTTAACCGCATTTTCATACACTTCATCTTCCAATGTCTTTGCAAGTTCTACTTTTCTCTTATTTAACAGAATGTTTTGAATGTCCTCCTTCACAAATTCCAACGGAGATACGTTATCAGAAATTTTGTATTCATCTATTTTAAGGAAATACAAAAAATCATTGCTAGTTGTTTCGTAAAAGGGGTTAGTTTTTAGAAAATGAATTTTATTGGGTATTTCTGCCATGGGTGAGTTGGCAACCAGCTTATCAAACTCAATCCACGAACTGTCTCTGAGATAATAGGCAACCGAAAAACTTAAACAATAGGATTTCAATTCATTCTGATCTTTTTCCTTTTTCGAAAAAAGCATGTCCTTCACTTTCCCGGTTCGCGGTGCCGTGGCAGGAACCTTGATGTAGGTTCCCCGAACAATGTTCTGCTTCAAAATGAAGTTATCCGAATGTGATTTATAATAATCCTCAATTTCCTTGTCAGAGATACTGTCATCAAGATGTTGCTGGATATAAAAATTCTGATATTCATATCCGATCAAACTGTATCGGTAGTCGAGCACTTTCCGGTTGACTTCCGCCTCATTGATATCAATGCGTTTCATGGCTTGCCCGATGATAAGCTGTTTTCGTATCCAACTGTTGATATAGGTCGTTACACGGGCTGCGCTATCCTCGGCGGTGGAGTTTTGTTCCACAATGCCCGCAAGTTCATCCTGATAAAGATATTTATCATTGGCGCGGGCAACCGCTTTCCTTTCTGGAATGGCTACCTGATTTTCCTGTTTCATACGAATCAGGTCGCAAGAAGTCAAAATTAACAGAATTGACAGTATGCTCCAGATTCTAATTGCCTTATCGTGTCGTTGGTAATTCACTTTTTAGTCAGTTCATTGATAACGTTCTTTTTTCCTTTGTTATTGACCTTCACCGGATATTTCTGCTTCAATTCAACTATCCACCTCTTCTCCAAAGCTTCCTGGCAGTCTGAAACAACCTGAGCGCGAGCATCTTCAAAACTTTTTACCCCCGGGGGCACTAAGTTATCAATTGTCACAAGATAGTACGTTCCATCCACCTCGGTCAACTGCATACCTATGGCCCACTGAACCTTGTCGACAGCCTTATTCTCGCCGCGTTCATAGTTTCGCAATGGCTGAATGGTCTTGAATTTTTTCACGCTTTCGCCTTTGATCGAATCGCCGACGGATATTTTTTTTACTACTTCGTCCAGAAAAATTTTGTCAGTCGTTGAATAAATGCGGGCTTTGACCCGGTCACCCGCTTTATATTTCTCTTTGTTCTCCCTATAGTAATTCCGTTGACCCAGTGAATCTTCAGAGGCTTTGTTCCACACTTCTTGCTCCATGATGGTGAAAAGAAGAATTCCCTCCTTGTATTCAGTCAACAAAGCCCTGAATTCTGAATTCTCTGAGATGAGTTGCGTCTCTTCCACATCATTGAGCTTTTCCTG
>JAYWDP010000045.1:0-2657 GCA_043779775.1 Cyclobacteriaceae bacterium | reverse complement strand
ATCCCAGGTACTCTTGATGGCGATGTCTGCGTTTGCACTGGGCGATTACCCCACCGGTGACGATATCCAGGGCGGCAAAAAGAGTTGTGGTTCCATGGCGAATGTAATCATGGGTTACTCCTTCCACATAGCCCAATCCCATTGGTAAGTAAGCATCCGATGAAGTACATATTTCAATAAGGGTAAGGTAGAAGTAGTTTTGAAAAAAAACTATTTATGACTTCCACCCTAACTCCGTTACAGCAATTAATGTTTTCCTTGATTGAAGTCTGGCACGCCAGTGGACAATCTCAAAAGTCCTTTTGCCAGGAGAAGGATCTGGCCTACAGTAAATTTCATTACTGGCGCAAAAAGTACCAGGAATATCGATCACCCTCATCATCAGGGGAGCCCCGCCCGGATGAACCGTTCGGACGGGCGTTTGTGGCCGTCACGGTAAAGAAAGCCAGTACGTTGGAGACAGTTCCAGCCGGGGTGTTGGAATTGGTTTTGCCCGATGGCCGCCGGTTGATATTCAATCAAGCAGTGGAAGCGGAATTTCTCAAGGCTTTGTTAGGCTGACCATGTTGTCACTCTCCCCGGCTCAGCGTTATTTTCTGTGCCGCGACAAAACTGATATGCGTAAAGGTGTCGATGGACTGAGCGGGTTGGTTCGGGATAGTTTGAAGCGAGACCCTCTGGGCGGAGATATTTTCATTTTTTTCAATGGCCGCCGCAATCAGGTGAAGTTACTGCTCTGGGAGCGGGATGGATTTTCGATTTATTACAAACGACTGGAGCGTGGTACCTATGAACTTCCTTCCATCGATGCACAAACCGTGTCAGTGGAGTTACGCAGTGATGAGTTGATGTTGATACTTCAAGGTATCTCCCTGAGTTCGGTGCGAAGAAGAAAACGATTTCATTTTTCAGAAAATAAATTCATGAATAATCACACAGTTTCTGTTTGATTAGCGTGCTGTGTTTTATCTTTGCATCATTGAATGCAGCCACAGCATACGAAGAATTAACACGGGAAGAACTTGTTCTAAAAGTTACTGACCTAACGCACCGGCTGCAACAACTTGAACGGCTTGTTTTCGGCTCCAGACACGAGCGTTTTATCCCCACGGTATCCGCTGATCAGCTTGCCTTAGATATAGCCGTTCAGCAGAAAGAACAATCTTCGCCTCAGCTACTCCAAACTATTCAGTACCAGCGTAAGAAGGCGAGCAAACCGGATACAGAAAAAGTACAAACCGGACGTATGGCTTTGCCTGCCAGCCTTCCCCGCGAGGAAGAGATCATCGAACCCAAAGTGGATGTCACAGGTTGGAAACAGATCGGACAAGAGATCACCGAAGAACTAGAACGTATTCCGGGAAAACTGTTTGTTCGCCAATACTTGCGTCCCAAATATGTAAATCCTTCAACTGGAGAGATCGTGATCGGGGAATTACCTGTTCGCCCCATCGATAAGGGGATAGCGGGTCCTGGTCTGTTAGCCCAAATTGTGATCGATAAATATGTTGATCATTTACCGATCTATCGCCAGGTGCAGCGTTTTGAAAGGGAAGGCATGAAGCTGCCCATCTCCACGTTGGCCGACTGGATCGGTGGTACCTGCGCATTACTGGAACCCCTTTACCAGGTTCATCGCAAACAGGTATTGAGCAACGATTATCTGCAAGCTGATGAAACCCCTATTAAGGTATTGGATAAGGCCAAAAAAGGAAAGACTCATCGGGGCTACCACTGGGTTTATTATGCGCCGCTTTGCCGATTAGTGTTGTTTGACTACCGGGAAGGCCGGGGCCGGGAGGGGCCTAAAGAATGCCTCCAGGATTTTAGTGGTCATCTGCAGACCGATGGGTATGGTGTTTATGAAGATTTTGACAAACGCTCAAACATTACTTTGCTGCACTGCATGGCACATGCCCGCCGCATGTTTGATCAGGCATTGAAGAACGATAAGCAGCGGGCCGAGTATGTGTTGACAGAAATGCAAAAGCTCTATGCCATCGAACAAGTGGGCAGAGACAAATCTTTATCACCGGAAGAACTCCATACCCTTAGGCACGAACAGGCCGTTCCGGTATTAGAAAATCTCAAGGCCTGGATGATGGATGCCTACCCACAAGTACTTCCCGAGAGTACAATTGGAAAGGCCATTAGCTACTCCCTGAAACGCTGGGATAAACTTTGCCTCTATACCACCGATGCACGCTTACAAATCGATAATAACTTAGTGGAGAATGCCATCCGGCCAGTGGCCATCGGAAGAAAAAATTATCTCTTTGCCGGCTCCCATAATGGAGCGCGAAGAGCGGCGATGTTATATTCCTTCCTGGGCACTTGCAAAATCAATAACGTCAACCCCTTCGAATGGCTACGGGATATTCTCCGCCGTATTCCTTCTCATTCCGTTAACAAACTGGAAGAACTTCTTCCTAATAACTGGACCCCCAAGACTTCTTGAATAATAATTTTTCGGACAGTAAGCACCTGTACTTTACCGGACGCTTACGTGCCTCCGTTCATCACAGAACTCCCATCTGTACAAGGTGTTCCAGGAATTTTGTTAGCGGCAGCCTCACCACTATTCTGCCAATTTGTATGCCTCAAGCCAATTGTGTGACCAATTTCATGAACCATATTATATCGTTTTTGTCCTGTTG
>JAYWDP010000044.1:0-7775 GCA_043779775.1 Cyclobacteriaceae bacterium | reverse complement strand
ACCTGTGTGTATTCTAAGACCTACGATGCGCAGGCACAACGAACTACTAAGAGGACTAAGAATTGTTTGCTTCGTGCTCTGCGTGACCTTTATTAAATTTCTTTGTATGACCAGGGGAGTAACGGACGTGGCTAAGTAAGACTAATACCAATTCAGCGTAATGGTCTTTATTATTTTTATCTTGCCATTGAATCGAATTAATTCCATTTTCGCATGCTTAAATCCATGACTGGTTTTGGCCAGGCTAGCGCGACCTTGGGGGAGGGCACTCTTCAGGTTGAGGTAAAAACGCTCAATTCAAAATTTCTTGACCTCAGCCTCCGGCTGCCAAAGATATTTTCTGATAAAGAGCTGGAAATAAGAAACCTCATTACAGAAAGACTGGAACGTGGTAAAGTGGCGGTTTCTATTGAATACCTGAAGACGCAGCCTCTGCAGATTCCGCAACGTTATAATGAAACTATGTTTCTGGCTCACTATGCCGAACTTAAAAAGTTGGCAGACCGTGTCATGGCACCATACGATCAGATCTTTGAATTGGCGTTAAGGTCACCGGATGTCGAGCAAGTCTCGGAGCGCGAGCCCCTGGACCCTGAACTGTATGAAAAATTCTTGCTTGTATTGAAAGATGTACTGCAACAATGTGATGTCTTCAGAAAGACAGAAGGCGCCTCATTGACCGGCAAATTCAAGGGCTACATCAACTCCATTACCGCTCAGCTTATCCGGGTGGAGAAGATTGACCCCCTGCGGGTGGAGAAAATCAGGGCCAGGATTAAGAAAAGTGTTTCCGATTTTTTTGGTGAGGAAGGCTTTGACACCAATCGCCTCGAACAAGAGATTATTTTTTATATCGAAAAATTGGATATCCATGAGGAACGCGTCCGGTTGAAAACCCACCTTGACTACTTTTTACAGATCATGGATGAAACGCAATCCAATGGAAAAAAGCTGGGCTTCATTGCGCAGGAAATTGGGAGAGAGATTAACACCATCGGATCCAAAGCCAATGATGCAGAAATGCAGAAAGAAGTTGTCATTATGAAGGAGGAGTTGGAGAAAATTAAGGAGCAGTTAAATAATATTATATAGTTGGCTATTGCTGGCAATAACTTCCTCTACATAAGAGAGATTTTTCCTAATTTCGGAGTATCACGCTAAGGTTATGCGCATTGTAAAAGCATCCTTCTTTTTATTGTTTATCTCGCTGAATGGCATTGCACAAATTGGGGCGAAAGTTCAGCAGCAGGGGAAAATTCATGGTCTCTGGCAGAATAATCAGTTTGGTTACCAGATGACTCTCTTGCTCAATCCGGATGGTTCCGGAGAGTTTGATGGTGAATCGAGTCGATTCTCAACAAAGGCAAATAAATTATCCATTACCATCGGGGTTAATACTACGGATTATGCCTACACACTCCAGGGAAATTCTCTGACGCTTTCCGGTGGTGATCTGGATGGTCAGGTAACATTCGCGCGCAACAGTTCGAATGACTCACAGGGAAATTCTGTGACGAAAGTTCCGGGTGATCCGGTAGCCCCGGCTTACAGCGGGACCTCCAGTTATGTCCTCGGTCTTTGGTCCGGCAATGGGGAGATGATCGAGTTTAGAGCAGATAGCAAGTGTGTTTATCTGGGCAATACATTTCCCTACCAGATCTCTCAAGGACATATCATACTTACCACAGGCCAGGGTAATGTCATTTTTGCTTACAGTGTAAAGAGCTCACAATTGACATTGACAGCCAACGGTCAGAATATTATCTATAACAAAGTTGCCGGAGCACAAAATAACTCTATAAGCAAAGGTACTGTTGCGATGGAACTAGTGGGCAATTGGTGTTATATGAATATGAATACCAATTCTCAAACGAGTCGATGCATTACACTCAATGCGGATGGTAGCTATTTATATCATACTGAAGCTTCCAGAAGCGTGAATACTGAAACCTTTTCGGGGGGTACTGCTTCACAGGGAGATGACCGGGGCACCTGGTATGTACAAGGCGATCGCATCTATTACAACTCGCCAACGACCGGTCAGGGATCATTTACCCTGGAGAAAAGAAACCATCCAAAAAATGTGAATGATCCGATGATTGTCATCAACGGAGAATCTTTTGTGACTACTACGCTGAGGGATCCGTGGCGGTAAATTTCGGTAATTATTTTGAGTACATTTATTAGCTAAATAATTCTTTCTCTATGAAAAACATTACACGCAGAGATTGGTTCCGTTCGGCCCTGGTAGCAGGAGCCACCATTCCGATGAGTCTTTCGTTAGTTCAGGAGCTCATGGCGGCTCCTGCCAGCCAGGCGGAAAGGGAGTTTGATGTATTCAAATCGGGGCTTAAGTTGATTCGCCTTGGCTCGAATGAAAACCCATATGGCCCATCGCCCAAAGCACGCGAAGCCATCAAGACATCAATCGCAGAGGGCAATCGGTACCCCTTTGAAACTGTTGATGACTTCAGAAGGGTTTTGGCTGCCAAAGAAGGAGTAAGTCCTGATCATATTTTGTTCGGAGCTGGCTCAAGTGAAATGCTGGCCATTACGGGGATGAGCACAGGGTTGGAAGGTGGTTCGATTTTATCGGCATGGCCTGTGTTTCCGATGATGATGACCTTTGCAGAAACATTCAAGGCGCGGTGGGACAAAGTAAACCTGGATCAGAATTTAGTGCACGATCTGGAAGGGATGGCTTCCGCTGTAAAATCAGATACAAAGATAGTGTTTATGGTAAATCCCAATAATCCAACGGGCACCGTACTGGATACGGGCAGGTATAAAAGCTTCTGTATTGAAATGTCAAAGAAGGCCATCGTCTATTCGGACGAGGCGTATCTTGAGTTTCTTGAACCAGCAGAGCAAAATTCAATGGTTGACCTGGTGAAACAGGGGCATAATGTTATCGTTTCAAAAACGTTTTCTAAAATTTATGGGTTGGCCGGTCTCCGGATTGGGTATGTCGTTGCCAAACCTGACCTGATACAGAAACTGGAAAAATATCAGCAAGGGACTATTCTCAACCAGGCCGCCATTGCAGCAGCCAAGGCCAGTTTGGGCGATGAGGAGTTTATGGCGTATACCCGTAAAATGAATGCTGCGGCAAGAACTTACTTCACTCAATATCTCGATCAGAAGAAATGGTTCTATGGAAAACCTGTAGCGAACGTCGTATTATTCCCCGCGCCTAAAGATGGGAAAACCATTCTTGAGCAAACACAGTTAAGGGGCTTCCAGATCAGGGTATGGGATTACTTGGGCAAGGAATGGTGTCGCGTGAGCATTGGAACGATAGAAGAAATGAAACAATTCGTGAAAGCATTTGAAGAGGTGGTGGCGTGATCTAATGCAATTAACCGCGGAGATTCTGAAGAACGCGGAGAATTTCTTTGTGATCTCTCTCAGATCTGTAGTTAAAATAATTTCTAAAACTTGCGGGCTAAGAAAAAAAGCCGGAACATCAGATATCCTGTAAACAACGCGGTGATCACCATAGACACTTCAAAGTGGTTCGCAGGAAGTGTCAACCAGGCGGAGACTGATTTGTCAATATTGTTTAATCCCATCAACAAGACGCTGCTAAAAATCAGCAGAAGCACGGCATTATAAAATGACGAATTCCGGTGAACCGATGTTATAATCTGCGGATCATTAATCAATAGGATAAGGTAAGCAGTAAGCAGAGGAAGGACCAATCCATTGAGTGCTTGCACGGCAAGAATCACAGGGATTGGCTTAATGTCGCTGATTCCAAAAATGAAGCCTGTTAACAACACCGCCATCCAAATAAGGCGTTGCCTTTGGGTATTCCATTCAAACACAGACCCAGCGATAACGGCTGCTGCATAAGGTGATGTAATGGCAGATGAAAATCCTGCAGCAAAAAGGCCTACACCCAAGGCAAGGCCTCCCAGGGGGCCCAGATTATCTGTGAGCGCCTGGCCCAGTTCATTGAAATTTGAAAAGGTTTTTACAGAGGTTCCTGCTACCAGAATCGCAGCAGTAATGAGTCCGCCGATAATAACTGAGATGGATAAACCAATCCGCATGAGTGGCACGGTCTGCCCCTTGCTGATGCCCGATCCAAGAAAAAGATTGTAGGGGACAATCGTAGTGCCTACCAGTCCCAGGGTAAGCAGCTCGGAGCCCAATGGGATTGTGGGGGTCACCGAAGATTGAAGGTATTGGAGTGACGAAAATGGACGTTCAGTGGCCAGCACAAAAAAAGCAATACCCATGAGTGCCACTAAAAAAGTCATCAACCAGCCGATGGTATTCCGCTTGTCCGTCCAAAGTATAGCGATGACCATCACGGTGATAAGAATTGTGATGATTTTTGTATTTAAGGCTGTCATTAAATTGAGACCCGAAACAGCGCCGAGAATATTTCCAGCTTCATAGGCAGCACACCCCAGGATCACGGGCCCTCCCAATATGAATTTCAGCCAGGCGCTTTTTTTCTTGCCGTATTTTTTTTGCAGCGTCTGGCCCATGGAAAGACCGCTGACGATGGTAAGCCTGCCGGAAACCTCTTGTAACAGGATGCAAGCAATTGTGGCAAAAGCCACGGCCCATAATAAATCCAACTGATAGATAGAACCTGCCATCGCCGCGGTCGTTACCGTACCTGGCCCGATGAAGGCGGCGGAGATTACCGACCAGAGAATGACGCTGGAAAGAGTTTTGTTAGACATGTTTAAAGTTCAATGTTTAAGGTCTAAAGTCTAAAGTCTAAAGTTTACCGCGCCTCAACATGGCACCTTGAACTTTAGACTTTGAACCCGATCAGCGTGAAGTCTCACTGTTTAGAAAACTCCCATAGTATATTGCATTCATCAGCAACTTATTAGTTCCAAACCAAAAAGCGCGGAAGGCAAGGTCTTCGGTGAAGCCAATCACCCGACCGCGGCCCAGGGTGGAAATTCCAATGCCCGATGTGTTTTTCAACTTCGGATAGTTGAGTTTGGAGATATAGCCGCTCAGCAGCGGAGTGCTTCCATACGTCAACGGGTTGGCATAGGCACCCTTTGCTTTGTCCATGAATAAGTTATTGTCTTTGAACATGGGAACCTTGTTTGAATAGTAGCCATACAAGAGGGGATTCGTGAGATCGACGTCAGCCTCGAAGATGGCACCACTGGTTTGCTGGGCCCCTGTAGCCTCATTAATGTCTTCATAAGGTTTGGTCTTAGACGGGTCCTTTTTCTCTTCTTCTTTTTTCATCTCGAATTTTCCCAATCCGGCAGACTGAAACCAATTCAATGCATTTCCAAAGCCTATCACGACGCCACCATTTTGAATCCACGTTTTCAATTTTTCTTTCGCGCTATCGTTTATGCCATTGAAAGTTCCTGCAGGAAAAATAATCGTTGTATAGCGGTTGAGGTTGGTCGTATTAAAAACTGAGATGGGCATGCAGGTAATGGGTATGTTAAAACGCTGATCCAGCAAGTGCCACATTTCACCGGCATTGATTGGGGCTACACCCCCGTCGACCAGCATGGCGATGGTGGGCTTGTTCACCACTTGAAATGTACTGCTGCCCAGGCTTACGCCGCGGTAGTCAAGGCCGGTATTGAAACCATACACATCGATTCCATCGCGTTCGGCAATTTCGCGGAGGTACACTTCGATCTGGTCTGGGTTTTTATCCTGGTTTTCAAGTGAGACGAGGATGGTGCCGGCTTCGAACTTTTTTCCGGAAGGATAATAGAATGGGTCAGTGGAAACTTTCGTTCGGATGCCATGACTTACCAAGCGGTAAATGGCGCGGGGCGCATAGAATCCATACGTTTCGAAAGCATAGGCATATTTACTTTTTTCTCCGATGATTTTTCCGATTGGCATTGCTGGTTGAGTGACCTTTTCACCGAGGGAGGGCAGAGCTTTCAACTCTTCATAGTCAAGTCCGAAAGCCAGGGGCAAGGCCCAACCGGAGATGTCATAAAAAATGCTGTCTTTAAACTGAGTTATTTTTTCAAACATCCCTTTGGTAAGGCGGTATTGTGCTTGGTTGAGGGGAAGTATGTAACTCGATTCCACATCAAAGTTCTTTCCATTGATTGTGGATGAGGAAGTCGGTTTATAAAAATCAATTTGCTGACGGGAAAGTACTTCAGCCATATGAAACACTTTGGCTTTGTCTTTTGATCCGAAGAGATAGCCCTTCACCGGATCTTTGGCGGCCTCGGTCAGACTACTTTTGTAGAAATCGCGCTGGTAATTCAGCAGGTCTTCACGCAATTCATTCACAGCCTTCAACGAGCTGAGCATGGTAACAAATTGATTTCGGATGGTAAACGGGAATTTCAAAATTCCATTCACACTTTCCTGGGCATGTCCCCGCGAACTGGCTTGCTCAAATAAAAGTCCAATGGCGCCTTGTGCATCAGCGTAGGTCGATCCTTTTCCGTAGTAGAAATCATCGTAGACTTCCTTGGTAAAATAGAGGGAACCGATTTGATCAAGGGCCCTGGCGTGATACTCACCCATCTTGCGGGTCAACTCCTGATTTTTATCGGGTGTAAGCGGATGAACCCGGGTGGGTTCGCCGGGCATGAAGAAGAAGGTTGCATTGGTACCTTGTTCGTGGTGGTCGGTGAGCACATTGGGTTTCCACTGTTGAAATTTTTTGATGCGTGCCTGTGACTCAGGGTGCTGCGCCACCATCCAGTCGCGGTTGAGGTCAAACCAATAATGGTTGTATCGTCCACCCGGCCAGGATTCATTGTGTTCCATATCATTCGGATCGGGGGAAATCAATTTGCTTTTGCGTGAGTTGGCCCAGGTTGAGAAGCGGGTGAGTCCATCGGGGTTGAAACTCGGGTCAAATAGTATTACCGTGTTTTCAAGATACTTTTCAATTTCGGGTCCCTGGGCCGCGGCGAGATGGTAAGCCATGACAAGGCCTGCATTCGCGCCGCTGGGTTCATTGCCATGAATGCTGCAACCCAGATAAAAGATGGCGGGCATGGTTTTTATGTCAGCGGATGAAGATTTTGAGGGATCTGCAAGCAATAGGTGTTGTTGCCTTATGGTTTCAATATTCGCTTGATTTTTTGGGGAGGTAATAGTAAGCAACAGCAAGGGACGTGTTTCGTAGGTCTGTCCGGTTACTTCAAGGGTGACTCGGTCAGAAGCTTTATCGAGAGCCATCATATAACTTACCAGGCGGTCATGACTGATGTGCCATTCACCTACCTCATGGCCGATGATAGAGGCGGGGGTTGGAATTGCTGGATTATAGGAAATTCCATCCGGCAGATAGTAGTTGAGGTCAACCTGCGCAGATGCCGATTTTACAAAAAGTACAAATATCAGATATACAATGAGTTTCTTCATTGAGCTTAAGTTTAAGTTGAGAACAACGTTACTATTATTCAGATTTTCATGCAATGGGGATTGATTTGAACGGTAGGGTACATTAAGGAATTGTTAGTAACTTGTTTGTAACATTTAAAGTGATGATAAAACCGACTTAGGGTTAAAAAGAATATTTTTGTCGTGCTAAAAATGAACAATCACTAACCCCCAAAGCTATGAGGAGAATTTTACTGTTAACAATTATCTCTGCAATGACAACTGTAAGTCTATTTGCGCAGGGCGTTACGACAGCCACCATTAGTGGTTTTGTCAAAGATACAAAGGGAGCTGATCTTCCAGGCGCCAACGTGATCGCGGTTCACCAGCCATCAGGAACTCAGTATGGAAGTTCGACCCGAGCGGATGGCCGGTATGTTATTCCAAATGCAAGAATTGGAGGCCCTTAT
>JAYWDP010000043.1:0-19605 GCA_043779775.1 Cyclobacteriaceae bacterium | reverse complement strand
CACCACGATACTGCCTTGTGAAGACACACATCCTGTGACCGTGTGGGTCACTGTGGAAGTATACCCCGTGGCACCTCCATTCAATTGGTCAAACACATTGGCCGTTTGAACCCCTGCTCCCATCCCCGCCCCAAAGACAAATGAATAATCCGTCAACACACCAATCTGGTTGGTAACGCTCGCTGTCACCTTGCCACTGAATGTCTTGGCTGGCAAGGTCAGCGCCGGATTACAAATACCATTATCAACTTTGGCCAGTGACAGCAACGGCAAAACTTTCGCATCCGCCACATTTACTGCAGCAGTTTTCTGACAGCCACTTCCTGTGTTGGTAACTGTCACCGTATAATTATATCCCGCACCACCCTGCAGTTTGATCAGTTGTGCAGTGTTGGAGGTATTCGTTCCTGCCGTTACCGGAAATGCCGGCGCTACCGGGCCGACCCAGGCATACGTATAGCCTACTGCCGCTCCTACCGCCGTGCCGTCTACCGTCACCACATTCGTCTTGCCATCTTCTTTGCCCGCCACACAGTTTGTGGATGATGTTGAACTCGTCGTTAACACCGGTAAGGCAGTACCATTTAAGACCTGGGCGGTTGTGGGATCGGATGGACAAAATAAATCAGTTCGTGTTGCCACCAACGTGTAAAAACCCGCGTCTTGCTGAGATAATATATTGGTTACAGAATTTGGTGCAGGTGCCGGATCCGTAACTAATGAACCCTTGTGCCAGGCAAAGGAATAGTTTACAAAACTACCCACCGGCGCACCATTGAATGTTAATGACGCAGTTACCGATCCGTTAAAAGTACTTGACGCCAAAGCAGGATTACAAATTGAGTTCGGCACCGTGGTGAACGTAATAATGGGCTTATTTAAATTCTCCGTTATAATATATTTTGCAGTAGCCGAACAGTTAAGGGCGGTAGTTACTTTAATGGTATAATAAATTCCACCGCCGGAAACCTTATTGACTGTCTCACCTTTGGCTCCTGACACCGTCAAGACTTTATTAACTGGCAACGTATTGTCACCTTTAAACCATTCAAAAGTGAAATCAGTAGGATTCACCAAACCCGGTGCAGCAGCAGCCGATGTGAGAACACCATTGGGTTGTGCGGGATCGCACGAAGTTTGTGGAGTAACTTCTGAAATGACGACCGATGGAATAACGGTTTGACTGGTAACCTGAACAATGGGGGTTTGATTCGCTATACATTGGGAGACATTATCTTTAATCTCCACCTGATAATAACCCACCGCCAGTGCCGTCCGGGTCTTCCCAACACCATTAGCAGGAGGAAGTAAACTACCCCGTGTTGAGGTTGCGTTATTATAGAAATACCAATTGAAAGTATAATTGCCAGGTGCCTGAACAACGCCTCCTACCACGGCATCTGCCGTAACGGATCCACTGTTGGGATTTGAACAATCTACAACGTTCTGTAATACTTGCGCCTGGGCATCCGGTATAACGGGGCCATTCACGGTGACAGGGCTTGATGCGGTTGCGCAACCATTTTTAGTAGCTACGACAAGGTAATTTCCAGCATTAAGATTATTGGCAGTCGGGCCCGATATTCCCAACGGTGTCAAGGCGATATTGTACCAATCAAATGTGAATCCGATATTCCCCCCGGCAATGGATGCAGTTATGCTGCCATTCGGTGGACTGCAAATTGTCTGTTGCGATGTTACGGTTAATGTAATGGCTGGATTTATCTGGCTGATGCCGATCACGCCAGTGACCGGCGGTACCTGACAGCCCTTTTGGACATTCTTAACAACGACCGTATAGCTACCATCCTTTACACCTGTAAGATTGTAATTGGTTCCATTGGGTACATGGGGCGTAGCCGTTCCCACACCATCGTACCATTGAAAAGTATAAGGGCTGTAATCAAGATCTTCCACCGCACCCTTGAAAATATGCAGCCGGATCTGACCGGTATAGGGAGGCACATTCGGACCACATTTCAGGTTATCACTAATGGTTTCTGTAGTAACTGTAAATGGACTTGGTGTTACTAATACCTGATAGATATTATTGGTGATGGTACATTCTTTCGTACTAAGCCCAGCCAGTGAAATAGGTAAAACCGAACCATCATTGTAAAGAATAATAAAAAGCGTAAAAGTTGTGCCCGGGCCATTGAAACTTAATGTCGGGGTGACCATGGATTGTCCCACCTGTAAGTTATTAATGGCAATGGTAGTGTTGTATAGGCGTACGGCTGTTGTCGGATTAGTTGTCGGATCACCGTTGAAGAAACTTACGGGCACATTGTCACTAATTGGCAAGTCACCGTTATTGACAATGTTGAAAAATGCTTTAATATCCAGGTTGCCACAGATCGGTGGCGTTATAACCACAGCAGGCTTGTAAACCCCATCGCCGTTGCTATCGACCCCTGGATTATTCGGGTCGTCACCTATAAAAGTAAGGTCTGGGGCGGGGAATTCAGGGCAGCCTGAAGCACTTAAACGCGGCACCTGATTCATGAAAAGATTCAGCGGCCTTTGCGGTCCCGGTAACCCATTGGGGCAAGGTGCATTGCTGAAGATAAGACTCGGATCGAGTTGGGGGAAAGGCAACGTCAGGTTATCGTTGATGTTGGTGACGTAATACGGGTGTTGGTTCCACACCTTCCTGGTAGGCAGCCAGGCGTTCGTGCTGGAAAAATACAGTCGTGTTTGTCCTAAGGATTGTTGCTGAACGGTGGCCTTGTTCACATCAAATGCATTGCTGGTATAGCAAGGCACGCAGATATCCGTACCACCGTCTCCATTTACATCAGCAATGACGGGTCCTTCGGTCCAGGTATGTGAATTGCAAGCTGATGACCAAAGCTTTGTTGCCCCGGTCTGGCCGTCAACAATGGCCAACTCTTGTGAGTCGCGAAAAACAACCTCCGGTTTTCCATTATTATCAAAGTCATAGACCGTGAGTGATAAAATTCCTGAGAGGGAGTCGTTAATGGTCCGGGTCCATAACACAATGATGTTTCCGACCCCATCGAGCCCAAGGCAGAATAACTTATTGCCTGCGATGAATAGCGCTTCAAGTTTGCTGTCACCGTTGGCATCCCCCATATTGATGCGCCCTGTTCCAAAGGCCCAGCCGGTAGCAGGTGTAATGGCATCCGGCGGCTGATAGGTCTGGACTGTATTCTTGTTTACATTCCAATAGAAGATAGTGGTAATGTTATTGCCACAAGGCGCCGCTTCATTTCCCGAACAATTAACCGCACCGGTGATGAGTACATCCAGGAATCCATCTCCATCAAAATCTGCCGTGCTGGTGGTACTGGCATGATCCTTACCATATTCCGTTGCATCGAAGAATCCCTTGGGATAATATTTGACTGCACTGATGGTATTCATGTCTTTCAATACAGTCAGGGTCTGAAGTGTGCGGGAGGCGAGGCTAGGCACCTGATAAATAAAATTTCCGCAGATCAATTCAAGTTTGCTGTCGCCAAGAATATTAGCGGCCACCGGGCCTCCGTTGATTTCTGTCACCCAATTTCCTCCGGGATCGGCAAGAAGCACGCCTGATTCAGCCGCATAAATTCGATTCTTCAAATAGACTTCGGCCTTCCCGTCACCATCAAAGTCAGCAATACCAGGACTTCCCGGACGGTTTGGTCCAAGATTGACCGGATTGAATAATGGAATGAGGGTGCCAGGAGAATATTTAAAACCCACTAGATAATAGTCTGTAGGTTTTGTATTGGGACCGCCACCCCGCTTGGAGACGATTGCAAAAGCTTCACCGATTTTATCTTTGTTGATATCAGCGATCATCACTTCATTCTCAAAATGAAATGAACTTTTCGGGTTGGGAAAAATACTCCCCGGTGAAGTAGTCTTGTAGTCCCCCATGATATTTCCCGGGGTGAATCCGGAAACGGTCGCCGTGGCAACCACCTGGATGGTCCGGTTCCATTTTGAGGTCACAACCACATCGGGCGTGCCATCGTTATTCATATCACCCACGACCACTTTGGCAGGGGTATCTGACGTATTCTGGCTTGAGGTCTGGGGGGGGGCTATGCCGGCAAATGGATTTGCACCTCCCGGAGGTGTAATGCTGCAGGTAGAGCCCGCACCGACAAATGAGAGACCATAGTAGGTTGCACAATCTGGATCCGCCGCATCTATTTTTCCATCACCATCATTGTCGAGATTATCGAAGCATCTGCATCCCTTTTCAACCGCTGCGGGGAAATTGCAGAAAGGATCGGCACAATCAATCAGTCCGTTGCCATCATTGTCAATTCCATCATTGCATATCTCTACCGTCTGGGCCGAAACATGGCTGAAAAAAAGACTGAAGGCGACGACAAAAAAGCCAATGACATAATGATTTGCTCTACCCATATGATGACTTTATATATCAATTCATTTCCATTGTAAATCCCAAATTTTTCACCGGGCCAATAACACGTTCCCACTTCGTGGTACTGAACTGGGACAACTCAAAACATAAAAATAGGTACCCTCCGGGGCGGGACTTCCTTTATACTGACCGTTCCAAATCACTGGAGAACCCTTTTGTTCAAGAACTTTTCTTCCCGCAGCGTCAAATAAACTAATGGTACAGTCCGCTTCCAGGTTACTGATGACCCACTCATCATTAAATGAATCTCCATTGGGTGTAAATACATTCGGTATGTTTAATGTGGTTGGCGGTACGTCAATGGAAATGCTATTCGTTCCGGAACAACTTCCAGTGGTACCGGTCACCGTGTAAAGTGTGGTGATCGTGGGTGTCGCCACCGGATTGGCAATGGCAGGATCTGACAGACCCGTAACCGGTGACCATGAATAAGTAGTTCCCCCACCGGCCTGCAGCTGGGCGGACTCACCGGACTTAATACTTGTCTTGTCGGCTGAAACCGTAATGGCCGGACTGCTGCTCACAACAATATTTTTTGTCGAATTTGACGAACAACCCGTGACCCCATTGTAGCTGATCGTGAGGGCGGGAGCAAAAGTTTGTGCGGTTGTGTAGGCATGGGTAGGGCTTACCACACTGGAAGTCCCGGCATCTCCAAAGTTCCATGCATACACTGCCGTTGCCCGTCCATCCTTGGTTGACTGGCCTGTGAATGAAAGAACCTGGTTGGCACATGCCGTAAGATTTACGGTAAAGGAAGACACTGGCAAGGACAACACGGTTACACTCATCGTTGATGTAGTGACGGAACACCCCAAGGCCGTATTGGTAACACGGACACTATACACTGCTTCGAGGGTCACATTCAGGGTCGATGCTGTTTGTCCGGCCATATCTACTCCGTCTTTAATCCATTGGTACGTATAGCCAGCCTGGCTATTCACCGTTAAGGTAAGATTTGATCCCTGGCAAATGATATTGGAAGGGACCGAAGAACTCAGCGAAAAATTCTGCAGGTTCGCTATATCCACCCGTGTCGTAGCCACATTGCTGAAACAGGTTCCATTGGAAAGTTGCAACGAGTAAATCCCGGCATTGGCCTGGGTTACATTCAGTATTTGCGGATCTTCAAGTCCAGAGGTAAATCCATTCGGACCTGTCCACAGGTACGTTACGCTCGCCACCGTGGGACCGTTCAATTGAAGGTTCTGGCCTGGCACGCTACACAAGGGTGAGTTGGATGAAATGACAGGGTCGGCAGGTACAGAACCCGTTCCCGACGTAACGGAAAATACTACTGAGGTAGTAAGACAACTGCCACTTTCACTGGTAGCCGTGACTGTGTAATTGCCAGGCGTTGTAATATCAAAAAAGGCATTGACTCCACTGCCGATCGTACTGCCGGATTCTTTCCAATCATAATTCGTCACGCCAATTCCAGGAACCGAATTAAGACGGATGGTTTGCGCAGAACAAATAGTCAGTGGACCCACATTAAGAATGGGCGGCACAAAACAGTCCTTGCTTCGTATGACATCCACCGAATTGGAAACATCGGTCGTATAAGCAAAATCGGGCTTGCCATCTCCATCAAAATCTCCAACTCGAACGTTTCTGGATTTCTTGCCCGCGCTGATACTTACGGGAGTAAACCCAACACTTGCATTGTTGCCATTGTTCTTGAACAGGGTAAGGTCTGTTACAGAGGCGCCGCGGTTGCCTACCAACAGATCTACATCGCCGTCCCCATCAACATCGGAGGCATCAATACCCCAGGGAAATGTCCCGGTAGTCAGATTGATGGGGGCTCCGAAAGATATCGCCCCGGCTGTACTTTGATTTAACAAAACGATTGCCCGATTATCGAATGAGCTGGTGGCAGCGATATCCAGCTTACCATCTTCATTAAAGTCAGCTGTGGTGATGTTATTCAGGGATCCTGCGAGCGTTACCTGTTGTGAGGCTGAGAAAGAAACATTGGCACCGCTGGTATTCTTTAAAACAAATACATTGCTCTGCGTAAATTGATTCAGGATGATTTCCGGCTTGGCATCTCCATCGAGGTCCTGCACATCAAGACCATAGGTAGTATTCGCTCCTGTCACCGTCAATTTTACCGGGGTAGGGTTGATGTTAAGGGCGCCTGCGGTACTCTGGTTTACAAAAACATAAACGATGTTATCATTGTTTGCGGCATCATCGAATGCGTTGGACACAATCACTTCAGGTTTGCCATCAAGGTTCAAGTCTCTGATGGCAACACGGAAAGATGAATGACCTACGTCCATTAAAAGTTTTGGGGCTACGGCGAAAGAGATGGATCCGACAGTACTTGTATTTGTTAACACAAATACCTCATTGCGGGTGGCGCCCCCCCTTGAAGCAACCAGGTCGGGCTTGCCATCCCCATTCAGATCTCCACAGGCTATGTTGAAAGTTTGTGCTGTTACATTCACGGAAGAAGCAACAAAACTCAGCGTGCCCAGGGTGCTGGTATTTCTTAAAATCAAAAGGTCGGAAGCAATCCCTTGTTTGGTTGAAGCCAGATCGGGTTTGCCGTCATCATCCAGATCACAGGAACAAACATCAAAGACCTCGTCCGCGGCGCCATTGCTTACCGGGGAGGCTATTTTTAATGGATCAAAATTTTCTCCGCTGAATGTAGGAACAAACTTCAAAGCTGATTTTGACGAAAGCCCGGTAGTAAGATTGATGACCTCGACATTCGACAGGCGCGCCTGGGGAGGCACCGTGACTTCAATGGAAAAATCAGTGGCATTCGTAATAGTACCTGCCACATGATCAAACAAAACTTTGAGCAGGGCCGGAGTATTACTAAAGCCAGCTCCTGAAATAAGAATTTTATTGGATGGGTAGGTTGCAATGGGGACTATGCTGTTAATCACAGGAGTCTGGGCTTGCAAACTGTAAAAGGCAAGCACCGCCACCAATGTTAATACGTGTTGCAACCTCCGTCTCATTATTATTGTACCGTTAACAGCCATGCGTCTCTGAACACCCTAAGTTTCCTGAATTTATCCCTTTGGGCCCTTGCTTCATTAATATCATTGGATTCTGAAATGTGAACGTACCATAACTGCTTATTCGTCAAATAGCCATAATCGGTGTCAGAAAATCCCATTTTTTTCAATCCATCATTAAACTGTTTTGCATATGCTTCGGAACGAAATACTCCTGCAATGACGTAATCGCCTAAATCCATTTCCGCATGATGCTCTCCGCGTTTGACGAATTCATGCCTTTCGGCATGCGGATGCCCTTGTTCATTGTGCTCCTCCAGCGGGTTATCAGCATGCAATTCAATGCGCTTGATTTTTTCTTGCTCCTCCAAGTGCTGGGCATCAACCACTACCGGTACTACCGGCTCAGGTGTCACCTTTTGAGGTTCCTTTTTAACTTCAACGGGTTTAGTCACCGGCTTTTTCTCGTTTTGCTTGGCGAGTGCCTCCTTCTTTTTTTGCTCCTGTGCTATCTCTGCAGCGGATTTCTTATGATGTTTTTCCTTATCGGTGTCGACGAACGAGTAGGTTTGTGGAATATTCTTTTTGTGCTCGCCGAATAGATAGGCGAGGTGTACCTCATGGGATGCTTTGCCTAACTCATTGGTGCCAGAATTCTGAATTGAGTAGGAATATCCCAGGGCAAAAATCTTATTCATCTTGAATCCGAGCAGGCCTGAGAGACCATAGTCCTGCCGATAAGATACTCCAATCCATCCAAGGTGCTGATAATGAAAAAGGGCGGCAACCTCAAATTGACCGGGAAGGCCATTGGTCATTCTGTACACCACATAGGGTTCGATAACATCCTTGCCGTTTTGAAGATAAAATCTATTGCTGGCATGAAAAACCAAATTGTCAAACGGCTTGAAATTGGCATTAAATGCGGTTGAACTCAAGCTGGTGCGCTGAAACAAGGTGGGAACAGCAACGCCTATATGAAAGGACTTGGAGTGGTATGATACACCCAGGTTGCCCAACAGTTGCGTTGAATTACTTACCAATCCTGCCAGTAGTGGATCTTGACCTGCTCCTGGTACCGGGCCAAAGTTCAATAAATTTTGATCCACCTTGTTAAAGGACGCTCCTACGGAAATCCCAAATCGCAAAAAATTATTCAGAGATAACGGGACGGTATAGCCACCGGTAAACAAAAAACTTGTGTTGGAAAGTAAACCAATCTTCTGATTGCTCACATTGAAACCCATATTCAAGCGATTCACCAGGGCCGTCTGAAGATTAAAATTCATCAACTGGGGACTGCCGTCAATTCCCGCCCACTGCTTTCGATAGGATAAATACATAACCGGTCGCCCCTCCGCTCCGGTGAAGGAAGGGTTGAGCAAAGAAGGATTAACAAAAAATTGAGTAAAACCAATGTCCTGGCTCAGCGATGCGTTGCTGAACAGTAATAAACACAGTGAAATCACACTTGTCCTAAAATTCAATGTCAGGTACCTTTTATCCTTAATATAACATTCATGCAATTAAGTACTTTTGTTAAAATTTACGACAATACTTTATACCCTAAAGAATTAGTCTACCAAATGCCAGAATCTGTCTACCGATTGATGAATTCAATTTGTTGCTTAATAGTAACTATTTTGTGCCATTTGGACGGTTTTTCGCAGGAAAAGTCAGCCCCCAAAGAATCGCCTTTTTCAGCGAAAACGTATGAGCGGTTTTCCTGGGGTGCCCGGATAGGTCCTAATGTTACTTTTCCCCATTTTTCAGATCCAGATGCTAAAACTTCGATGTCTTCGCTGCCAGCGATTGGATTTGTCGTCACCGGCCTCACGCAATTCAGAATGGGAGATCATTACAGCTTCGTTGCTGAAGTTGGTTATTCTCAAAAGACGAGCAAGTTTTCATTTGCCAATGGCAATTCTGAAAATAGTTTGCACATGCAATTTTTTGAAACGTCCATGGCCCTCCGAAGGAGGTTCAATTTCAAACTCCGGAAAGATGTGTATTCAGAATTTTATATTCATGCCGGACCCAACATCGACTATTGGATTTCCGGCAAAGGTCAAATCTCGACCGGGGATGGTCCGCCGGCGGCTTATAATGTCGTATTCGACAAGACACCTGATGGAAATTACAACAATATGTATTTAAACGGAGTCAACCGGTGGTTATTTGGGATTGATCTCGGCGTCGGTGCCAATGCTCCCATATCCGCAAAACAAAAGATCTATGTTGAACTTCGGGCAACCTTGGGTCAAACCAATCTGGGCGCCAATTCAGGCACCAGCTACATTAACCTTATCGGTTTTGGCGGTAGCGATATCCAGCAAAACTTATTAAAGTCCAATCTTAAATCATTTACCATAAGCGCCGCCTACACATTTTCCTACAATTACCTTGCTGCAAAAACAGGTCACAGCACCAAAGACAGTTTAAGAAAAAAGAAGAAAAAGAAAGGGAGAGGAAAACGCCCTACATTCTTTATGTAATCTGGTGCCGAATGCCAATTACTTCAATTTCAGAATTGCTTACGTTTTTGGAGAAAAATAGAAGAACTTCAATAGCCCACCGGATTGAAAGGCTGGATATTAGTTGTTAGTTTCTCTTTGGACCTTGATCTCAGCACGCCTGTTTTGTGAGTGCTCAATATCGCTGCACTCAACGCCGTCACTGCAGGTATTCAGAATCAGTTCTTCACCAAAACCAAATGCCTGAATCCGGGATGCTTTGATGTTTTTACTTTTCAGATATTCCAGAATTGTCTTGGCCCGCTTATCGGACAATGCCTTGTTATATTCCCGGGTGCCTTGCGCATCTGCATGAGCACCAATATAGACAGTCGCATCTTTGAAACGATTCAGGCTTCGTATAATTCTGCCTAATTCAGTGTGAAACTCTGAACGTAAATCCCATTTGTTGTAGTCAAAAAGCATGGTAAGTTTCTCCTGGTAGGTTTCTTCCAGAAGTATGTCATTAAAGAGGTCCCCTTTATACAATTCGTGGGTATTCAGGTTAAATCCATTTTCCAAATATCCGGGGTGACGCGCACGAATCCGGTAGGTATTATTGGGGAGCACAAGAAACTTGTATTCTCCGTTGGTTGTGCCCATGCTGTCCAACCTTCCAGTCGTTAAATTTTTTAGGTATACCATGGCATCCGGAAGGCGTTCCTGCAATTCATTGCTGTAAATCACGCCGGTGGCGAACAGGCCGTTCTTCCAAATAGAAATTTTTACGGAATCAGTATTTAATGAGACTTTCCGGGTTGAAAAACGATGTTCCTCCAGGTCTGTATATCCTTCCTTTGCAGACCTTACTTTGAATTCCTTGTCAGGATCAAGACGTACCATGAAATTTCCATTCTCATCCGATTTTCCCTGGCGCACAATTTCGTTGCCCTCTCCGGTGATAGTAATGCCGGCAAGGGGCATCGGTATTCCGCTTACTTTTTCCTGCACATAAACGATTACGGCAGCCTTCTTTATTCCGAATGAAAAGACATCATCGTTTCCACCCCGATTGGAAGCAAACAGTCCTAGATCTCCCGAGGGGTCGACGATCAGACCAAAATCATCAAGAGAAGTATTCAGCAGATAACCCATGTTCCTCGGTACACCAAATTTGCCGGCTTCTTTGCCGACAATGTAATTGTCAAGGCCACCAAATCCTCCCAATCCATTGGAAGAGAAGAATAACAACTCGGCATTCCAAAGAAACGGCGTAAACTCGTCGCCCGGCGTATTAATTTCCACACCCAGATTCTCCGGCCTGGTCCACTGCTGGTCCCTGAAGTAGCTAACATAAAGATCGGCACCTCCGAATCCCCCCGGCATATTGGAGGAGAAATAAAGTGTTTTACCATCTTCCGACATCCATGGGTGAGCGATCGAATACGTTTTATCATTGAATGCGTACCGCTCAATATTGTTCATGGTTCTATTAGACCCTAGCGATGCAATAAAAAGTTCAAGATTCACCCTCCCCTGGCTGTCCTTCATAGGTTTACCATTCCTGAGTATGTTACGAGTAAATGCAATTTTACTTCCCTTGTCAAAAAACGTTACTGGTCCGTCATGGAAACGGGAATTTAACGCACTGCTATAGAACAATCCGATTTGTTCTGAGGAAGTTTTTGTAATGTCGAATAATGGGTCGACGTAATAAGCATTCAATAAACCTTCGGTTTCGTTTATGCCGGAAAGAGTCTTGCGCTTGATAAATAAGTCCCGGTCGCGGGAAGAAACAAATACAATTCCCTCACCAAAATGCCTGGGGGAAAAATCCGCTTCATTTGAATTATACCATTGGCGCGTAACTGTAAATGCTCCCGACTCGGCTTGAAAATTTGATTTTGTCTGGATGAAATCAACTTTTAGTGGCCCGCGTTTGTCAGAGGGGTTGCCTTTCGAATACAGTTCATAATAATATTTCGCTGAATCATATTTTTTCAGAATGCTGTAACTCTGACCCAATTGATAATAAATCTCGGCATTTGTATTTTCAAGTTTCGACAAGTCAACATACCATCGCTTGGCATCCCTGAATTGACCCATCCGGTAATAGCAATCCGCCAACCGTTCCTTGGCCAATTCATTTCTTGGGTCATGGTCCAAAACAATCAGGTATAGGTCTATGGCATTTCGATATCCCTGCTGGGCGTACATGAGATCGGCCTTTTTCATGTTGCTTTGAAATAGGTTCGAGACATTGGTGCTTTGCGCCAATGATTGCAAAGACCAAAAAGCAATAAAACAAAATACGGTTGCCTTCATCAGAAATATCTCGGCGAAACAATCCCTTTGTTCTTGAAATTAAAAATATATCCCAGGAATATTTCATGGGATCCCAACTCCACGGTACTTATTTTTCCAAGGGCCGTCGTATACGAATAGCCGATCCGTATCTGATCCGTTAACTGTGCCTGAAACAAGAAATTAAGGGAGTTGGAAGAGTGGTATGACACACCCAGCCAAAGTACTTTATCGAAAAGAAAATTGGCATTCACATCCATTTCTACAAAACGGCCATCGGAATATTTTATCAGCGTATTGGGTTTGAAATACACGGCCCTGCTGATTCGGAATACATAACCCGCTGTTAATATCACCGGGGAAGATTGTTTTACGGAAGTAAAATCAACACCTCTGCTAAAAACATTGTTCAGCATTTGCGGCATGCTTAATCCGATGTATCCAAACATACTACTGTAATACACTCCCGCCCCGATGTTGGGTCGCATCTCCACAATGTCCTGGCTAAAAGCGGGATCGGTCTGATACGTATCCAACTGAGTGTATTTTGCACTGTATTTGCTAATACCTCCCTGAATACCAAACGAAAGGGTAGCGCCTCCTGAAACCGGAATTCGATAAGCATAGATTCCGCTAAACACGGTTTGGTTGATTACCCCCAACCGGTCGTTCACAAAAAGGGCTCCTACCGCAAACCGCTCATTGACTAAAGGCGAATGGATTGAAAATGATTGGGTGGTAGCTGCGCCGGGCAATCCGACATTTTGAAACCTCGAGACCGCTGTGGCACTTAGCGCCTGGTGCTGTCCTGCATAGGCTGGATTCACCGCCAGCCCATTAAACATGTATTGTGCATAGGTTGCCTCCTGCTGTGCCGTGGCAGGAATCCATGCGCCGACCAGGAGAACGAATGAAAATTTTATAATCCTTTTCATCATTCTTTCTTGATTATTATAAAGCCCCTGAGAGCCGATGCGCCTGTACCCAAATCAATAGAGTAAAAGTATACACCATCCGGCAACCAGCCGCGAAATAAACCGTGATTCGCCTCCCCCCGCCAAACATGGTCCTCGTTGTTATAATTATATGATTCGAACACCAGATTATTGTACCGGTCAAAAACACGAACCACATTATCGGTGTAGAAGTCAATCCCCTCAATTCTCCAGTATTCATTCTTCCCGTCACCATTGGGGGACAATCCTTCATAAATGCGAAGGGGTAAATCCACCACATCAAAGAAGACGGTCGCCCGGCTGCAACCTTTGGGTGTTCCATTATCACATTCCTCATAGACCATTTGATCGGGGCCCTTGTAATACCGGTCCGAGGTATAGGTGGCCATGCCATCTTTCGACAAAGTAACCTGGCCGTGTTCCGGGAGTGTAATGGGCGTGAGATTCAAAATAATAGAGTCCCCCTCTACGTCCGAATCGTTTGCTAATAAATCGATTTTATTAACCGTATGCCTAATTACGGTCACCGTATCATTCACTGCATTGGGCGGATCATTGACGGGTGTGACAATAATATTGGCAGTCAGAAGACCACATAAACTTGGAATCCCATCATCGCACACATTTATGGTCCAGACGGCCGTTCCATTAAAATCCTTTTTCGGTGTGAATGTAAAACAGAATTCGATGCCCAGGTAGTTAGTCAGAGTGCCCCCTCCTGCAACATTTTTCGTCTGCTGCAACGTCACATTGTCGCCATCAGGGTCCACTACTTCAAAACAGAAACTGACCGGTTGATCTTCCGCCGTTGTCAGATTAATGGTAGCGCCGGGTACGCTATTGACAAGCACCACGGGCGGATGGTTGATTTTGTTAACCGTAATTGCCATGGGTGTTGTCGAACAAACTGATGGAGAATTAATTTCGCAGAGTGTAACATTCACCATGTCCACACCGGTAAATCCGGCATTCGGTGTATACAATAGACAGAGGTCGTTGGCAACGGCGCCCGTTGTAATGACCGCATTTCCATTCAGGGAAAGTCCGGCAGCAAAATACGCTGCATCATTTTCAATGTCCATAGCCGTCAGGCACAGCGGCGTAGTGGCCTCTTCGTTAACCTGAAAATTCAAGGAAGTGAGCACCGGCGGATCATCCACCGGAAGTACCGTGATCACCACGCCACCCACAACGCAAAGGCTGTTGACTGCTTTGTCGCACAAAATAATCTTACCCTTCACTACCCCGTTAAAGTTAGTCGCGGGAAGAAAATCAAAGCACAACCCGCTGGGTGCGGCGAAACTTCCGGCTCCTGACACTAACGTAAGGCTGCTGATGGTTACCTGGTCTCCATTGAGATCCGAAGCATTGACACAAGTGTGAAGCGGAGTATCCTCCAGGATGGTGTAATAAACAGTGTCGACCGGGTTCGTACCATCCGTCAATACAGGAGGCACATTGATTTGATTGACTTGCACAAACTTCTCAAACGGAATGCTGTTGGTGGTCCCATCATTGACAACAAAGCTTATTTTCCTGGTCAGGGTGGTCGGGAATTGCTGACTATTGGAATAGGTTATCGTACTCAGTGCTGCAGAATAGTTCGAAAGCGAAGAAACGCCGGTCAATGTCAATAGACCCGTGGCGGGGTTGTAATTTCCCAAAATCCCCAACTGGTTTGTAAAATTGAGTTGATCTTCCCCGGAGACAAAATTATTGGAAATCGAAATCGTTGCACCGGCTAACTGTAAATCGTCTGCATCGCTGGTCAATAGTGTATTGTCAATTACTACGCTACCGGAAACATATTGAGTGACCGTTGATGTACCGGTCACAGAGGGCGGATCGTTCACGGGTATCACATTGATTTGAATGGTTCCCGTTGCGCAGGCATTGCCCGGATCACAAATGGTTACGGATGCCGTTACCATTCCATTAAAATTACCATTCGGATTAAAATCAAAGCAAAGGCCCCCCGTTGAAACAATCGTGCCCGAACCTGAAGTAAGGACCAGAGAAGTGATCGAAATAGGGTCTCCGTCAGGGTCTTTCGCTGTTACACAGGTGATCAACTGGGTATCCTCATTAACTGAATAATTTAAGGTTGAGACGGGATTGTTGCTGCCATCCACAAGAAAAGGTGGCCGGTTAATGTTCCCGCTAAACTGAATAAACTTGTCAAAAGGTTGACTGGTGGCACTTCCATCCGAAGCCTGAAAGGAAATTTTCCTGGTCAGCAATGAGGATAACACTGCATTTGAGTATACCACCGACGCCATGGCTGTACTGTAATTGGCAGGACTCGATGAACCCGACAAAACAAGAACGCCGGTACTTGCATTGTAGGCACCGGTAATTCCCAATTGATTCGTAAAACTTAAAACATCCTCGGTCGAAACAAAGTCTCCCGTGATACTGATGGTGCCCCCTGAAATGAGCGGGCTGTCTACATCCGAAACAAGCAGCGTATTGTCAATTGTCAAGTTTCCTCCACTGTAGGTTGCCGGTGCGGTTGAACCCGCTATAACCGGCGGATCGTTGACGGGACTTACTGTAATCTGTAAAGTGCCGGTTCCACAGGAATTGCTGGGGTCGCAAATGGTGATGGTTGCCGTAACCATTCCGTTAAAATCCGGTGCGGGCGTAAACCGGAAACACAAACCATTAATTTGTGAAAATGTGCCTGAGCCCAATACCAGGTTCACGGACCCAATTGTTACCGGGTCTCCATCAGGATCAGAAATCAAAACACATGCGTTCAGCAAAATATCCTCAGGCGTACTGAAGGGAATTACTGTGATGGGATTATTGGAGCCATCCACAAAGATCGGAGGATGGTTGATCTTCAGAACTTCAATAAATTTATTAAAAGAGGCACTGTTGTCAGTCCCATCGGAGACAACGAAGCTGACCGTTCTCGTGAGTATGGTGGGGATAATCAACAGATTGGTATAAGAAATTGATTGAAGGGCTGTACTGTAATTGGCAAGGGTTGCAGTGCCTGTGAGCGTAAGTACACCGGTAGCAGCATTGTAGGAACCTGAAATACCTAGCTGGTTGGTAAAGTTCAATCGGTCTTCCGTTGTAAAGAAATTATTGCTGATGGAAACAGTGGCTCCTGTAATGAGTGTGTTGTCGACATCGGCTATGTTGATCGTGTTATCGACCACCAGATTACCAATGGAATATTGTATCTGTGCCTGAGAGCCTGTTACAACCGGTGGATCATTTACCGGAACAACCGCCAACGGGCGATCCAGCAGGTTGCTGTTGTCCAGTCCGTCGAATACGCTGAATCTTATCAGGCGTGTCGCGGGGTCTGGATTTTCACTTGAGTTGGAGTAGGATATGCTTCTCAACGTGGATTGATAGGCTGCCAGGGATGCCTTGCCACTCAGAGAGAGAACACCGGTCGAGTTATTAAAGCTCCCGGTTATGCCGGCGGCGGCAGTGAACGATAACGCATCCTGATCGGATCGGAAGTTGGAAACAATTGAGACGGTTGCGCTGGTCAAAACGGCATTATCAGGATCAATAATCCCCAGGGAAGGTTGAATGGGAAGGGGCACTCCATTTTCTGTATATGAAAGTGTTGTGGTGATTCCTGTCAATTGCGGAGGCACATTGGTAACTACAATCGTGAAGCTTGCCTGGGACCCTAACCCTGCCGAGGAACATCGGCCAATGGCTTGCCCACGTGCGGTAACAGAATCCTTTGCCGCCAACACATTGTGAAGAGTAGCAACCCATAGCCCATTGCTATTCGTAAGGGTAGTGTCACGTTCAACCAAAGCTTTGGCAGCATCGAAAATCTGGATAAAAATGCTTGCGCCGATTAGTGGAGTCCCCGATGGATCGATGAGCGTTCCGGAAATAAAATTTTCCCCTGCCTTGACAGGTTGATCGATGGTCGGCTTGGGGGTCACCCCCGACTGAAAACCTATGCAAGTAGCACAAAGATTATTCAACGAAGTCGGGCATTGATTGGAGGATAAGTCCAGAAAGGCACAGGAATTACATCCGTTATAAAGAGTATCATCCACACCGTTTACATCCGATATTTTCCCAGCCATGGCACAAGTGGCTGAAACGTTGGTGACAGCAAAGAACCGCAACCCCGTGTCCTTCGTCAGACCAAACAAGGCTGCCAAATCTGAAAACGGAACAAAATAGTCGTAGAAATAATCAGGATTGCTGCAAGTGACCAGGTCGGCAATGGAAATCTGAAAGTTTGAATTAAATGAATAATTTCTTAAGGCTACAGGGCAACTCTCGATGCCATCGATATTAAAAATATAAACGCCCTTGTTCTTATTTTTAATCAGCGTAATGTCAATTTCAAATCCTGGATTGTTGGCGGTCGCATTGGGATCATCGGCTCCCATTTTCCCGTCAGTGTCAATTAATATGGTATAGGCTTCCACACTCGGGTTATCCGTCCCGATGCGGAACCTAAAGATGAGGTTATCGGAATTGTCAATAACCCCGTAAACACCATACCCTTTTGAATCTACCGTGATGTCGGTAATCCCGCATTTAGCTCCCGCCTGATTGTCCGCCAGGGCTTCCCCGGATCCATAAATAGGAATTCCAAACATGGGGATTTCAAATTCATCTACGTTGTATCCATCATTTGAAAATCCGGCAGTTGTTTTGGAGATGAAGCCATCGAGGTTCGGATCCATTATGGAAGTGGTAGCCGTCTTTATAATTTTCCCGCGCTGGCCAAACGCCAGTGATGAAATTAAAGAAGCGAGAATCAGAAAAACCCAAAATGCCCTTCGGGGTACGATATTAGCCATCTATAAACTTAGTAATTCAATTTTAATCCGGGGATTCGGGTCGAAAGTGACCCAAATTTGAACCAAGGGAAACTTATTGGTAAGAAATCCATCCGGTATATTATCATAATTTCCAAAAAATATCATTATTGACTTAGAATAAGGGAATCCACTCAAAGATTAAAGTTCGCAGTATACCTCATTATCTCAAATTTAGTATACCCAAATAGCATATCTGTATACCAATTTAGCCCATCTCAACCTCAAGATACACGGATTTGCGAGGCCCTCGTCCATCTATTTTCTCACGCTCCAGGATCTCTTTTTCTGAAGATTTGACAAAGACAGAAATCACCACATGCCCTCAATCCCCCGGCATGGTCATGATGCCCACATCATTGGTCTTGGCGATTGCCAACGTATCTGGATTTTCATAAAAATACAAAAGGCATCTAATTTTCTGTAAATGCCTTTTATGTTATAATTAAAGAGCCCCCTGTCGGAATCGAACCAACGACTTCCACATTACAAGTGTGGCGCTCTACCAGCTGAGCTAAGGAGGCGAATCTGGATTCGAGTGGATGGGTTCTGGCAGGATAACTAATGAATGTTTTACCGGAATTCAGGCACCTTTAACCTATTAAAGGGCGCAAAAATACGGGAAGAAACCGGCTTTGCAAATCGCTAGTGGGCCGCTTTAATGACTTTGAGTTGTTTTTTCAGTTGCTCCAATTCCTCCGTGGACACCTTGATCTTCCCCCCAAACTCAGCACGCATCTTGTCGGCATTCTTTGAACGACCGAAAAACTCGAGGTTGTTCTTCAAAATCGCGAGGTCATTCTCAGCGCTGGCAATCCGCTTCTTAAGGGTCTGCTCCCGCTGGTGTATTTTATGGCTTGCATCCGGATCTGACTTAAGGTTCTCCAACTGAATTTCAAGAAGCGCATTGTCTTTTTCATCCTGACTAACCTGATCCAGGGAGGCCAGGAACTTGTCCATCGCAGCAGCAAAACGCGCCTTGACAGCAGACACCGAATGGATTGGCACAAAACCGACGTCACGAAAACTTCTTTGCAAATCTTTTAATTGGCCGAGGGTACCCGTTTTATCTGCAACCATCTGCTCCAGGGTAGCGCAAATTGCTTCCTTCTTCCGCAAATTATCCAATTGCTCCTTATCAGCTTCTTCCAGTTTCAGTCTTCTCTGTTCAAAAAAGAAATCGCAAGCAGCCTTGAACTCAAGAAATATTTTATCTCTGTATTTTTCAGGTACCGGGCCAATCTCCTTCCATTTAACTTGCAGCTTCTTTAGCTCATTGGCAGTATGATCCCACTCCTGACTTGCTTTTAATGCCTCGGCTTGTTGTACCAATTCCTTTTTGAGTGTCAGATTTTGAACACGGTACTGATCAAGTTTTTTAAAGAACTGTCCTTTGTTATTGAAAAATGTTTTGAAGGTAGCCCAGAATTTTTTGTTGATGTCCCTTGATTTTGAATGTGGGATGGCCCCCACATCTTCCCACCTTTTTTGAATTGCCAATATCCCAGCGGTCTTATCATTCCATTCCTTAATACGGTCTGATTGAAAAGCTGGGAAAGCACCAATTTCGTTGACAAGGTCTACTTTCAACACAAGATTTTTTGCCAGCTCCTGGTGCATGGCAATAACGCTTGCATCTCTGCGCGCATATACCGCATCCGAAGCTGACTTAAACCGATCCCAAAG
>JAYWDP010000042.1:0-7796 GCA_043779775.1 Cyclobacteriaceae bacterium | reverse complement strand
CTCATATTTATCTAAAACATAGTGTAAAAATCATAGTTAACGTAGGCTGGATAATCGGATATAAATCCATCGAATTTTCCGTTTTGCAAATAGTTTGTAATAAGCGCTCTGGAATTTAACGTCCAGCTGATCACTTTAATTCCATTGGCGTGGGCCGTCTCCACATCAGGCAAAAGCAGTCCCTGGCTATAACGTGGACCGAAGTATTTGCTTCCGTTGGCCAGCGCTTTATCAATCGTTTCTTCCGCCAGACTTGGCAACGGTAACGAATAGGAATAGGCCGGGTTATTGGATTTATAGGTTGGTTGTTTATTGAATTCATCGATAACAGCCGAGGAGGGCAATCCGACAATAATAGAAACATCTCTGTTTTGATTGACAGCACGGGCATAAGCATTTCTAACAATCGGCTCTAGATATTTAAAAACTTCATCGTTCCCTTTGATGTCCATCCAGAAATATATTAAGGTTGTTGAATCGACAAATGCTTTTAATGCATGCTCGACAGTAAGTACCTTTTGATCATCAATCAGCCGAACGTACTGGGAGATAAATGAATAGCTGTATTGATCCCAGTAACCAAACAGGGGACCCTTTTGGGTTAACCGTGTATTGATGGTGGGGTCGTGAATCAGGATGGGGACATTGTCTTTGGTCAGACGAACATCCATTTCCAATCCAGTTACACCATAGTCTTCAACGTTTAATACTACTTTTAGTGAGTTCTCTGTGAAAGGTGGATCGGCCGTGGTCTGCACACCGTGGTGAGCAAAAATCATAAAGGGATTGTTGGTCGCGTAGGTGGAAAAAGTTTTGTTGAATTGCAGTGTAAGTTGTCGGCCAGAAAATACCCCTTGTAATTTTAAATTTGAAACAACTCCAGCCAATAGACCGGCAGCTCCGTCGGCGGATGAAATCTGAAAATGTATATTTCCCTGATCACGTTTTTCGGAATAGCGCCAAAAACCGGAGAATTGGATAGATCCGTCCGAGGCTTTATATCCGTATTTTAAAATGATAAATATACCAGCGGCATTACTGAAAAATGAAACTTTGTATTTTGACACCTTGCAAACAAACTGAGTTCCTAAATTTTCATTGCCATTGGTTAATTTATAGATTCCCTCCATAGCTTTTATCGTTGCTCCGCCCGTGAAAGGAAGGGGTACGGTATTGGCAAGATTGGAATCGTCGCTGACAGGCTGTACAGTAATTTCGCTTTTTGAGCAACCAAAAAATATCAGCAGGAGGGAGAAAAGAAATAAATTCCGAAACTTCATGTATTGATGCATTAGAAATTTAATCCGAGTTGAAATTCTGGCATAAAGTAACGGTACGAATTCACCGGAAGCGCAGGCCATGCGATGATGTGGTATCGCAGGTAGTTTATCTTGAGCCCAAGGGACATCACCTTATTCCTTGTTAACCGTTGTTCAAAACTGGCAGTCATACTGTAACCATTCATAAACGGGTCCGAATTAGAAATGACATTGCCGCCTTCACTGAAATTAATCGAATTGGTATAATATAAATCGCCCCGTAAAGTGACGGCAGTCTTCCCAAAATTATAACCTGCTGTAATAGAAGGTTGTTGTTCCCATCCGGTTAATTTGGTGTTAAAGCCAAACTGCCTTAAAATGCCATAGTTGAAAGCAATCTGATAGCCGACGCCAAAATGATACCTGCCTGCCGTGTAATTCCAAAAAGGTCCTGCATTAAGGCGATTGGAAATGAATAAAGAAGAAATTCCTCCCTGTAAATTGAATCCTTTGGGTAGTGTATACTTACCGGTATAGTTAAACATCGGAGCTACAACTACATCCAACGTCCAGTCTTTGGGGGGCGCTACATATAATAAATAAATTGCATGTGAATACCTTCCTTGCGGAAGGGGTTGAGGCAAGAGGAAACTTCCGTTTTTAATATCAAAATCATCATTCTGGGTAACTGAATCTTTTTTCTGTGAGTAACCCGTGACAGAAGAGCAAAATGAAACCAGAATAAAGAGAAATCCCCAAAATATAATTCTCAAAACTGGTCGCATGTGCTGGATTTAGAAGGATCTAAAGAGTCAATATAATTTGGATAAAGGTAGATATAATAAATCTATCTGGTTTCAAACCATAATAAACGGAAGCGTCCAGCAACTCAAGGGCAGTGGACGCTTCACTTACGGATGTTAGAGATCTACTTCCTTCCCTGTTCTTCTAAATTCTCCACATCATTATTGACCGAAAGGATTAAGAGGCACGTGGCGGTGCAAAAGACTGGACTGGTAATACAATGGTGGCCGCTCCAGCTCCCATCATCATTCTGAATATTTAATAAGCGGGCGCTCATGGTGTCATACCATTTTTTCCAGGCGTTATCTTTCCCAATGATCATGCTTTCGCCGGTTTGTAAGTAGCTGAGGAACTCTTCACCACCGTTGCTGCCAAAGCCGTCCATGACTTCATCATTCTGGGCCTTCACTTTCGCTGACTGGTATACTTCATAAGCCGTCGAGTATTTGATGGCCTCATCTTTTCCGAAACCAATCTTTTCCAGATTTTGCGCGCTGGGCGCCGCATTCTGTGCCAATCGGCCGTCGTGAATCGCGCGTTGGATTTCTTCATCTACTTTGCGGGCTTCCTTGGCGCTGGCGCGGGCTGATCCGGTTACTGAATAAAGCATGACGCCTGCGCCAAGATCGGTCTTCACGTCGCCTGTTTTTGAGTCGTAGTTATTTTTCTGAAAGTCGCGTGCCTTGTCGAGAATTTTGTCATCGACCCGGGCGCCTTGTGCCTGGGCGGCTTCCAATGCATTCGTGGCGAAAGAAGATTGCAATACACCTGCCCATCCTGAGCCTGCGAAACTTCCGTTGCCTTGTTGTGCTCTTTGAATTTTAGCCACACATAGGTCGTTGGCTTTTCGTACACGCTCTTTTAATGTTACATCATGGTTAAGATTGCCATCCAGTAGGTTAGAAAAAAATTGTGACGTAAGCACCACATCGATATTGGCGCCCAGCTTGACCTGGATTTGCGTACCCGTCAGATCAGTGATATTTAAACGCTGCGGTGAGGAAGTCTCTGTTGCATTTAAGAGATAAGTCAATGCATTGTAGAGCGCATGCGCATTCTCGCCGGAAGTCAGGGTACTATTACTTCTTAACAATGCCATAGCAACTATTGCAGTGGTGGCCGGGTCAGTCTGTACCGAATGGGGGTCGGTAATGTTCTGTCTTTGATGCGTGCCGGCCCCCCAGCCGCCGTTCTGATTCTGCGCTTTCATCACCCAATCCATCCCACGATTGATGGAGCGCATGACTTTTTCAGGGATAAGGTTTTCATCGGCCGATTCAGAAAATTCCTCACCCATCACGGTGCGGAATACACAACCTTTCGGGATGGAGCGATACGTGGTGCGATGGTGTTTGGACTCACTTTTTTTACGCAGGGTAAAAGATAGGAGTACGGGGATACTGACGGCCAACAGGGCGATCAGCACAGCTTTCCATGTTTTCATAACAGTTGGGTTTGTTTTTACTGGTAGGATGCAAGGAAAGGTGGGATTCCATAAAGGAAACAATAATATTTTTCGTTGATGGATTGTCTATTCTGGCAGCAATCATCCAATAACAAGTCACTATTATTAGATATTGTTGTGTTGACCCAATTTAGGAGCGAACAACCATCAACTAACAACGATTAACTAATTTCCTTTCTAATCGAAAAACCCCACTTGCCTTAAGAAAGCCACCTGATCAAAATAAGACATCTCACGGATTATTTTATCATCTTTAAATTCAAATACAGTACAGGCCGGAAATGTATATTTCTTACCCCGCATGAACTCAGGCACCTCTTTCTCCAGATTTGTCAGGGTGCCGCTGAACTTGTACTCAACGACCGCGTGACTGGGCCCCACCATGGTCTTTGTGATTTCAAATTTTAAGTCGGGCGTATTGCATGAAATTAAAAATAGGAAAAGAATAATAATACGGAAGGTCATGGTTTATTGAGTTGATTTAAACAATGTTAATGAAATGGATGCCGATGAACGAATCGTATTGCGTTAATTCAATTTAGGATCGAACAACTAACAACCATCAACTATTTCACTATTATTTCGTAAATCGTACGATAACATCAGCGCAAATCAATATAAAAATGAAAAACTCCCTTCTGATTCTTTTTGTTTTTGTCGGCCGATTAGCCCTCGCTCAAACAGGTGTATTTGATAAAAACGGAGATATTGGTAACCCTAAACTGGCGGGGCAAATGCAATACGACGAGCAGACGCAGTCCTATATGCTTAAAGGTGCAGGTTATAATATCTGGTATCAACGCGATGAGTTTCAATTTGCATACAAAAAAATGAAAGGTGATTTTATTCTCACGGCCAACTTTGAATTTATAGGAAAAGGCATGAATGCACACCGTAAGATTGGGTGGATGGTTCGCGAATCTCTGGAAGCAGACGCATCACACGCCAGTGCGGTGTACCATGGTGACGGCCTGACGGTCCTTCAATGGCGTGTACTCCGGGGTGCTTACATGAGAGACCCTGAGGATGAAATATTCTTTCCAAAGAAAAATATACAGGTAATTCAATTGGAACGCAATGGCTCTCTCATCATTATGCGGGCCGCTCCCTGGGGCGAACCTTTACAGGTCGTGGGTTCCCACGAGATGAGTAATTTTAAGGAAGAAGTTTTTGCAGGGCTCTTCATTTGCTCCCACAATGCTGACGTCTCTGAAGAAGCAAAAATATGGAATGTGAGAATTGATCAGCCAGTAGCCAACAACTATAACCCAGGTCAGCAAGGCTATCTGGGCTGCAGGTTGGAAATCATTAATCCAGCGGATGGCACCCGTAAAGTGATTTTCGAGTCTCCAGACAGGTTTGAAGCCCCTAATTGGATGCCCGATGGAAAGAAGTTATTGTTCAACATGAATGGATCATTATTTAAAATACCAATAGAAGGAGGCCAGCTTGAGAAACTTAATACAGACTTGGTAAACCGAAATAATAATGATCACGGAATTTCTTTTGATGGCAAGAAATTGGCGATTAGCAGTTCACGTGAGGGCCAGCCTGGAGGTGGATCAACGGTGTACGTAGTCCCTCTGGAGGGAGGTACACCAAAGCTGATCACTGAAAAAACTCCGTCTTACTGGCATGGATGGAATCCCAATAACAAAGAAGTTGTTTTTGTAGCTCAACGTGATGGGAAACCATTGTACCAGATTTACAAAGCATCTATTGAGGATGGAAAAGAAACTGCATTGACCAATAATGAAGTGGGGCATGTGGACGGCCCGGAGTTCTCTCCGGATGGCAAGTACATCTATTATAATGGCAGTCAATCGGGGACCATGCAACTCTGGCGCATGAAACCGGACGGAACCGGCAAGGAGCAACTTACCTTTGACGAGCACAACAACTGGTTCCCCCATATATCTCCTGATGGGAAATGGATTGCTTTTATTTCATTTCCTTCAAGCATTGATCCTGCTTCGCACCCTTCCTATAAGCGAGTCATGTTAAAGATTATGCCAGCCACAGGAGGAGCACCCAAGGTAGTCGCTTATCTATTTGGAGGACAAGGGACAATCAATGTTCCCTCCTGGTCACCGGATAGCAAGCGGTTTGCATTTGTAAGTAATTCGGGAAAGAAGTGAAACCTTGTGCTTAGGTGTTTAAGTGTTAACGTTGGGCGAAACCTACGAACTTTAACACTTTAACACTGCTATTCGCTCCTCAATGAATTAATTGGATTCGTATTCGCTGCTTTCACGGACTCAACACCCACGGTAAGCCAGGCGATTAAAAGAGCAGTGATGCCGGCAACTAATAGAATCAACGGGCTGACCTCAATCCGATAGGCAAATCCAAGAAGCCATTCTTTCATCATAAAATAACCGGCAGGCGCTGCCACGAGAAAGGAAATCAGTACCAATTGAATAAAATCTTTTGAAAGCATGTTTGCCAACTGGAAAACGGAAGCTCCCAGGGCTTTTCGAATACCGATTTCCTTGGTACGCTGCTCAGTAGTATAGGCAGCCAATGCATAAAGTCCCAGGCAGGCAATGAAAATGGCGAGACTTGCGAAAATGAAAATGACCTGGGCCAGTTGCTGATCTTCTTTATACAAAGTTTTGAGACGTTGTTCGAGAAAAGTAAATTCAAAAGCGCTGGGGATGACTTTTTTATAACTTTCTTCCAGTTGTGCCATGGTGGCAGGAAGATTCTCGGTCTGGAGATTTACAAGAAGGTAGTTGTAAGTCTCGGTTTTGGCATTGTGAAAACAATAGGCTCCGATTTCATCATGCATCGAAGCAAAATGAAAATCATCGGTAACCCCCGTGATTTCTACCAGGCCAAACCCACCGATCTGGATTTTCCGATTTACCGCCTCTTCCGGCGTGATGCCCAGAAAATCAACTGACGTTTTATTTAAAACAACCTGAATGGTAGTGTCTTCCTTCAATTTATTTTCTGACAATGTCTTTCCCGCGATCAGGTGGATACCGAGAACTTCCAGAATTTCAGAAGTGGCCCTGACGGTGCTCAATGACTTGCCTTCGCCTTTTCCATCCAGGGGAGGAATATTGCGGCCACTGGCTCCTGCACCGGGATAGGACTGAGATCTTACTGATTTAAGAACTTCTGGTATTCTTTCAATTTCTGTTTTTAAAGACGCCACTTGTCCACTGTTTTCCGCACCACTGGTGAGAATAGCAACTACTTGTTCGGGTTTATATCCCAATTTTTTGTTTCTTATAAAATTCAGTTGTTGATATAAAATGATGGTGCTGATGATGAGGACAATGGAAACCGAAAACTGAACGACGACCAAACTCTTTCGGAGAGACACATTGCCGCCCACTCCCGATGCAGAATTTTTTAAGACGCGCTTGGGCGAAAAAGAGCTGAGATAGAGCGCAGGATAAAATCCCGCAAGTAAACTCAGCAAGGCCCAGGTTAAAATAAAGCAAGCCCAGAACCAGCTATTCCATAAAAATGAGACAGTCAGAAATTTTCCTGTAACCGAATTGAAAACTGGCAAAAATAACCCGGAAAACAGGATGCTTAGAAGCATTGCGATCAGGACAAATGCTGAAGTTTCAGTATAGAACTGCCGGGCCAGTTGTCTGCTGGTAACCCCTAATGTTTTACTGATGCCAATTTCTTTAAACCGCCTTTGGGATTGCGCGGTGGACAAGTTCATGTAGTTGACCGCAGCAATTAGAAGAACGATAAGGCCCAGTCCGATCAGGATTTTTATTTGATTGATATCTCCTTTTTTGGATTCCGGATTAGCAAAGTCCTGGATGTCATTTGAGTAGATGTAAGCGTCCTTTAAGGGTTTCAGTTTGAGTGTAAACCATTGGTTGTTTTTTTCAATGTTCCGGTCTATCATTTCGACGAATTTTCTTTCAACGTCCGATGGATTTACGTTGGGGTGCAATAGCAGATAAGTTTCAAAGCTTGCATTGTCCCATGACTGATTGTTTTCTTTTCCAAACCAGTGGGAGTTAAATGAGGCGATAATGGGGTGTTGAAAGCGGGAAGCTTGCGGAGGATTCTCGAATACACCGGTAATTTCCAAGTCCGTTTCATTGTCAATTTTGATTGTTTTGCCGAGGACATCGGTTGTGCCAAAATACTTGCGTGCCGTATTCTCGCTGATGACGGCCGTGTTAGGGCGCACCAGGGCAGTGGCGGGATCACCTTTCAAGAACGTGAAAGACAAGACGTCAAAGACTTCGGGATCTGCCCACATGACCATCTTCTCGCTGGACTTCATC
>JAYWDP010000041.1:0-2675 GCA_043779775.1 Cyclobacteriaceae bacterium | reverse complement strand
TTCCCGTGGTTGTACCGGTGATCGTCAGGTTATTGGTGTTGGATTGGGTAACAACAATTCCATTGATGATCACATCGTTCGCAAAACTGGTGACCGTTGTCCCGCTGATGGCCTGGGCATTAGTATTAAAAGTTGCACCGCCTCCGGAAAACGAAGCACCACTGTTGGTTATGCCCCCCTGAAATATCATGTTTCCAGATGTGGTGACAGCCGTTGAAGTAAAGGGGCCCGTCAGTGCTACGTTTCCTGTAAAGGTATCGATACCCGCATCGGCGGAATCTGTAAAGCTTCCGGTGCCTGTGGTGGTACCAGTTACCGTAAGGTTATTGGTATTTGAATAAGTCAGAAGAATCCCTGTGATGACTACATTATTTGCAAAACTGGTGGCGGTAGTACCACTGATGGCCTGTGGATTGGTGTTGAAGGTTGCCCCACCCGCAGTAAACGATGTGCCGCTACTTCCTATTCCGCCCTGAAAAATCAAGTTGGCTGAGGTGGTAACTGCTGTTGAAATAAAGTCTCCTCCCAATGCAACATTTCCTACAAATGTATCAATACCAGAATTGCTTGAATCCATGAAACTGCCCGTGCCCGTGGTTGTACCTGTGACCGTCAGGTTATTGGTGTTGGAGTAGGTAACAAGAATACCCGTGATGACTATGTTATTCGCAAAACTGGCGGCTGTTGTACCGCTGAAGGCCTGGGCATTAGTATTAAAGGTTGCTCCGCCAGCAGTGAAAGATGCGCCGCTGTTGGTTATACCTCCCTGAAATATCAAATTACCCGATGTTGTGACGGCCGTTGATGTCCAGGCGCCAGTCAATGCTATGTTTCCTGTGAATGTATCTATCCCTAAATCATTGGAATCTGTAAAGCCGCCGGTACCTGTTGTGGTTCCGGTGACCGTTAGATTATTGGTATTGGAGTACGTAAGAACAATTCCTGTTATGACCACATTGTTTGCAAAACTGGTGGCCGTGGTGCCACTGATGGCCTGTGCATTGGTGTTAAAAGTTGCCCCTCCCGCTGCGAAAGAAGTTCCGCTGCTGGTAATTCCACCCCGGAAGATAAGGTTTGCTGGAGTAGTCACAGCGGTCGAGTTAAAGGCACCTGTTAAGTTTACATTGCCAACAAATGTGTCGATGCCCGTCGTGTTGCTTCCGGTAAAACTGCCGGTTCCCGTCGTTGTACCGCTGATGGTTAAGTTTCCTGGAGCGTTTAATGACGAAAGTGTAATCCCGGTGATGACCACAGACTGGTTAAAATTAATATTGCCACTGCCAGAAAGGGATTGATTGTTCGTATCAAAAGTTGCTGCTCCTCCCGTAATGGTGCCATTGTTGCTTATTCCTCCTCTGAAAATCAAATTGCTCGTAGTGATAACCGAGGCAGTATTGATGGTAGCACTGTTGGTTACAAGACCAACTAAAGTTGTTCTACCCACATCGTTGTTATCTGTAAAATTTCCCGTTAAGGCAGACGGCCCAGACACGGTCAGGTTGCCATTACCACCGAAAGTGAATGAGGCGGAGCCTACAGTGATACTCAATGAAGTGTTTATAGTAAGATTCGGATTGAATGCTCCGGTGCCAAGGGACGCAATAAACCCACTTACCACAAGATTGTTAATCGAAAATGCGGGACTTACATCTAATGTGAGGGCTGAAATAATACTCCCATGAGTAACAGTTCCGGGTATACTATTTTGTCCTGGATATCCCTGAGGGGGGGATGGCACGACCCATGCGCCTCCGCTCCATCGCTGCCAGGTTGCCAAAACCGACCAGTTGCCTGAAGCAAAACTAATGTTCGTCCGATAGTCCCCTACCACCTGGGCTTGTACAAGATTGGCCGAAAACAGCAACGACACAACCAGGGTGGCTTTTAATAAAAAATTCGTAAGGGATATCTTCACAGAGTACTAATTAATCAAAATGCTAAGTTTTATCAAGAAACAAAAATACAAAAGCCATCGCGAAGCTTGGCAAATAAATAAGTTTTATTGCCTTTAATCGATATGTATCCGGTTTTTAAGGGTTTTGAAACCTCCCAATACCTGATTATGGCAAATAAATGTCTAAAACAAGCTCATTCATGCATTTAAAATGCCCTTTGGGGCACTTTCTATAGCCTATTTTGGAGCATGGTCTGCAGTCCAGCTTATTGTTCTCCAGCACCGTGAACTTCGTCCGGAAGGGATACATGCCAAAGGCAGGGATGGTATTACCCCAGATGCTGTAAACCTCTTTCCTAAAAGCAGCAGCAATGTGCATCAGGCCGGTGTCATGAGTAAAGACGCAAGAAGATTTCTTGATGATGCTGGCAGACTGATTGATATTGAATTTCCCGCAAGCATTGTAGATCACAGTTTTCTTATTCATTTGAAACAGCAATTTTTCGTTGCCCGAATTCTTCTCCTTCCTTTCAAAAAATCGCGAGACCTCCTCTCCTGCTTCAAAATCCTCTTTTCCCCCCAGCAGTATTAATGGTTTATTGATTTTGTCACATAATTCAATCATACGATTGACAGGAAGTTTTTTTGTCGTGTGTTGACCGCCGATGGCATAGGTAACATATTCATTTCGGAATTTTTCCGGTAGCCATTCGCGGGGTACTTCATCTTTTTCAGGAATAAAATAATCAAGACCCAACGCATCCATCTTTACACCCAAGGG
>JAYWDP010000040.1:0-7819 GCA_043779775.1 Cyclobacteriaceae bacterium | reverse complement strand
GAATGGAATCAATCAATTGCACACCGTGAAAAATGTATTCATCACAGATGGGGCGGCCATGGCCTCTTCAGCGTGCCAGAATCCTTCCTTGACCTACATGGCATTGACAGCGCGCGCGGTGGACAATGCCATCAAGGAATTAAATAAACAGAATATCTAATTGATTTAAATATGAATCGAAGAGAAGCGTTATCCACTGTTTCTTTGCTGGTAGGCGGTACGATTATAGGTGCCGAAGTTTTCCTTTCCGGTTGTGATAAGGCCAGGCCCAAACAAGTCCTCTTCCTCACGGCAGAGGATATTGCCCTTCTCGACGAAGTGGGTGAAACCATTCTTCCAGCAACTCCCTCTTCACCTGGCGCCAAAGAAGCCATGATCGGTACCTTTATGAGCAGCATTGTAACAGATTGTTATAAGGAATCGGAACAAAAGATATTCAGGGATGGCATTTTAAGGCTTGATGAGTCTTCCCAAACCAAATTCAAGAAAGGTTTCATGGACCTTGCGCCGAAAGAAAAGCATTCCTTATTATTGGCTTTGGACGGAGAAGCAAAGAATTACAAGGCAACCATAAAACCCGGTGACCCGGAAATCCATTATTACTCCATGATGAAGCAACTTACTTTATGGGGTTATTTTTCTTCTGAAATAGGAGCCACCAAAGCCCTGCGCCATATTTCTATCCCAGGCCATTACGATTCTTGTGTACCCATAGAGAAGGGACAAAAGGCATGGGCCTGACCGGCCAGTTGGAATTAAAGATTCTTCAAAAGTTATTTCCTTAGTAACATTTATTCTATGATTGGTACTCGCCTGATCCATGGTAGCGGCAATTCCTCCCTCCCCAATTTGTGGTACTAAAAGCATCAAAATAGTAGACAACACTCGTTAGCGCAACCGTTTGCGGAAAAGAATTTTTGGATTTTTTTTTAAGAAAGTGCTTTGTTTATGTTTAAACCCATAAATTGGCTTTTAAGTTTAACAGATTAAATAAACCCTAATCCCTTTTAATGATGAAAAAACTCTACAGTAAAACGTTAATGTTATCATTGGCAGCAATGCTAATGATAATGTCGTTGCAATCGTTTGCCCAGGCCCTAAGGGTAAGCGGAACAGTCAAGGATGACACCGGTCAAGGTGTACCGGGTGCGAGCATTCTGGAAAAAGGTACCGGCAATGGAACCGTAGCCGATGCAGATGGAAAATTTACTTTGAATGTTTCGCAATCAAATGCAACCATTCAAATATCATTCATCGGTTTTAAAACAGTGGAGGTAGCGGTCAATGGCCAGTCCTCAATTGATATTGCGTTGGCCACTGAAGTAACTTCCCTGGAAGAAGTTGTTGTGACCGGTTATTCGATCGACAAACGCAGAGAACTTACGGGTGCGGTTTCAACTGTTAAATCCAAGGATATCGTTTTTGCTCCTTCCGGTAACGTTGAACAGATGCTTCAAGGTCGCGTTGCAGGTGTTACTGTAATTACCAACGGACAGCCAGGTACTTCCAGTCAGATCCGTGTTAGGGGTTTTGGAGCGTTTGGTGGAAATCAACCGCTTTATATAGTGGATGGTGTACCCACACAAGATGTCTCTTTTATAAACCCTGACGATGTTGAATCGATTACCGTATTAAAAGATGCAGCATCGGCTTCAATTTATGGTGCCAGAGCAGCTTCGGGTGTAATTGTGTACACTACTAAGCGTGGTAAAAGAGGTCAAAAATTAAATGTTACTTATGATAACTTATATGGAGTAACAAATCCAGGCACAGGACAGGATATGATGAATCCTACGGATTTTGCTGACTGGACCTGGAATGCCCAAAAAAATACAGCGACACAAAATGGAGACACAGATCCTACGCATGCGGCTGCCCTCGCAAAATTTAATCACCCTCAGTTTGGTGGTGGACTAACTCCGGTAATTCCCAATTATTTAAGCGTAGGCGGAACTCCTGGAGTTTCTGCGCCCGTTGACCTTGCGGCTGAAAAACTGAAATACAATGTGGACCCAAGGAATGGATCTATTTATCAGGTAATAGCGGCCAACAAAAGCGGTACGGATTGGTATAGTGCCATTACCCGGAACGCACCGGTTATGAGACAGACCCTTGGTTTTAGCGGCGGCGGTGAATCGCATAGATTCTATGTTGGCTTAAGTACGCAAGATCAACAAGGTATTCTTCAGCAGAATAGCTTCAAGCGTTATGCCCTTCGGATAAATACTGAATTTGATGTATTGAAGAATTTGAGAATAGGCGAAAACCTGCAAATGACTTACAGGTCCGTATTAGGCCAAGGCGGTGCGGCTGGAGGTCAGGGTGTTTCTGCTGATGAAAACGATATTTTGTCTGCCTTCCGTATGCCTTCAATTATTCCCGTGTATGATGTTTTTGGTGGATATGCAGGGACGACAGCAAAGGGCTTTAATAACCCAAGAAACCCAGTGGCCAGCCGCGATGGTCAGGCTAACAATCAAAACTATTCAACTAGTTTTTATGGCAATGTCTTTATGGAGTGGGACCCAATGCCGGGATTAACTCTTCGCACAAGCATTGGTGGTAATTATAGCGATTATAATGGCCGTGGCTATTCCCGTTGGCAATATGAGAATTCTGAAAACAACTCAGCATTCGGATATAATCAATTCAATGGTTACAGTATGGCATGGACATTTACGAATACAGCGTCTTATAAAAAGACCTTTGGAATTCATTCTATAGAAGGACTTATTGGCCAGGAAGCCTTAAATAATGGTAAAGGTTGGAATAACAGCCAGGGAGGATTAAACCCATTTTCATGGGATCCTAACTATATCAGCATGACTAACGTCTCTTCAAAAGTTGCAGACAGTGATCAGTTCAATGGTGTTACGTTCAGTTCTTATTTTGCAAATGCAAAGTATGGTTATAAAGATAAATATATAGTTGGCCTCATCATCCGCAGAGACGGTTCATCGCAATTTGCGGCGAGCACACGATATGGCGTTTTCCCGGCAGTTTCCGTTGCATGGCGAGTTTCTTCAGAACCATTTATGAAGAGTATTCCCTGGATTGGCGACTTGAAAATACGTGGTGGTTATGGAGAGATGGGGAATTCCTTTAACGTTAATCCGAACAATCAATATAGTCTTTACGGTGGAAACGTAGGAGCTTCTTCTTACGACATCAATGGCACTAACAGCAGCGCAGTAGGTGGGTTTTTACGTACTCGTATCGGGAACCCAAATGCTAAGTGGGAGACCAGTGTGACTTCCAACATTGGTATTGATGGGTTGTTCTTTGATGGCAAATTGGATGTGGTTGTTGACTTCTGGCGAAAGGACACAAAGGATTTGTTATTGCAAGTACCCATAACGGCCACCGCGGGAGTTAATGCAGCTGCTCCAACCGTTAACATTGGTAAAATGTTAAACCAGGGTATTGACATCTCCCTGGGAACAAAAGGCAATTTGAATAAGGATATCAAGTTCGAAGTGACTGTAAATGGTGGTTTCTTGAAGAACGAGATTACTGAATTGGCTCCTGGCTTGACTTATATAACGTCCGTTAATCCTGGGTTCCGAGGAATCCAGCCTATCCGTAATCAAATTGGATACTCAATATCGTCCTTTTATGGTTATCAGGTTGCAGGACTCTTCCAAAACGCCGGAGAAGTGGCCAGTGCCCCCACCCAACAAGGTGCAGCTCCTGGAAGATTTAGATATGCTGACATAAATGGTGATGGTGTAATTGATGACAAAGACAGGACCTACTTAGGGAGCCCTGTGCCCACTTTTACCGGTGGTTTTAATTTCACGTTGCGTATGAAGGGCTTTGACTTACAAGGATATTTGTACACTTCATTGGGTAATAAAATATTCAATGTGTCAAGATGGTTTACAGATTTCTATCCTTCATTTCAGGGTGCCGCGATCAGCAACAGGGTCAAAGATTCCTGGTCGCCAACCAATACAGGCGCTACCATTCCTATGTTTGAAAGTGCTTCAAACTTCAGTACGAATACGCAGTCAAGTTCATTCTATGTTGAAGATGGATCGTATTTGAGACTTCAAAACGTCACCCTGGGATATACTTTGCCCACTGCGACGTTGTCGAAATATAAGTTGACAAAACTGCGTATCTACGTTGGTACCAATAACTTATTCACGATTTCAGGGTATAAAGGCCTTGATCCCGCAGTCGGTGGTGCAGCAGATACCAATTTCGGTATAGATGTCGGTAACTATCCTGTTACCAGACAATATACTGTCGGTATTAACCTTGGCTTTTAATTATATTATTTAAAGAAAATAACGAACATCATATGAAAAATAAATTTAGAATTGGGATTGTAGGGTCTTTAACGATGACCATACTCCTTTTATATTCTTGTCAAGACAGTTTCCTGGTGGTTCCTGTAACGGGACAATTAGACGCCGGACTTTTATCCGGTAAGTCAGGTATTGATGGCGCGCTGATAGGGGCCTACTCTCAAATCAATGGACGAGGCAATAGAATGGCCAGTCCCTCGAATTGGGTTTGGGGAAGTATCCGGGGTGGAGATGCCAACAAGGGTACTGACCCTGGTGATTTCTCTGACATCAACCCAATCCAGCGATATGAAGCGCTTCCTACCCAAGGTGTGATCCTCGATAAGTATAATGGAAATTATGAAGGGATAGCTCGTGCAAATGCAGTGTTAAAGTTGTTATTGACGGCAAGCCCCTCAGTGACTGCGGCTGAAAAAACAAGTTTTGAAGCGCAAGCTAAATTCTTAAGGGCCCATGGTTATTTTGAATTGAAAAGAGGATTCAACAATACGCCTTATGTTGACGAGAAAATTGATGTAGGTACAGGCATTCAGTCAGTAAAAAATGATGTGGACCTCTGGCCTTTGATTGAAGCTGACTTATCATTTGCTGTAGGCAATTTGCCAGCAACGCAAGGACAAGTGGGAAGGGTGAATAGCTGGGCAGCCAAGGCCTACTTGGCAAAAGTTTACATGTATCAAAATAAATTTGCGGCTGCAAAAACTCTTTTTGATGACATTATTGCCAATGGGAAAACGTCAAATGGTTTAAAATATGGCCTCGTTTCCGATTTTCGGGATGTTTTTAAGGCTTCCAATGACAACCACAAGGAATCTGTGTGGGCGTATCAGGCAGCAGCCGGCACAGGAAGTGTAAATAATGCTAACCCTGAATTTGACCTCAACTGGCCCTATAATACGGGTGCTGACGGTCCTGGAAACTGTTGCAGCTTCTTTCAGCCTACTTTTGAGATGGGCAACTCGTTCCGCACAGTACTTGGTTTGCCTTTGTTGGATGGTTCTTATAATGTAGGAGCCCTTCAGTTAAAAACGGATATGGGATTGGAGAGCGCAAATCCATTTACTCCTGATGCCGGTGAACTTGACCCAAGACTTGATCATTCAATTGGTCGCAGAGGTATTCCTTATCTTGATTGGGGGCTTTTCCCAGGAAAAGCATGGATTCGCAATCAGCCGAATGCTGGCCCATACGAAACCAAGAAGTATGCTTATTATAAGTCTGACAAGGGAAGTTTGCAAGACAACAGTTCATGGACTCCCGGTTATACCGCTATTAACTACACCATTATTCGCTTTGCTGATGTTCTTTTAATGGCTGCGGAAGCTGAGATTGAGATAGGTAGCTTGGCAACAGCCTTGGGTTACATAAACCAGGTAAGGCAGCGTGCTGCTAACTCAATAGTGATGAATGGTGTATCTCCTGCTGCTAATTATGTCATCAATGATTATGTTACACTTGGCACGCAGACGAATGCCCGCGCTATTGTTCGCATGGAGCGCAAACTTGAGCTTTCAGGCGAGGGACATCGCTTCTACGATCTGATGCGCTGGGGTGTTGACGGCAAAACTTTGATCAATGCCTATATTGCTTATGAAAGGGATAAATATCCTTCAGGATCTTTTACAGGCATAGTATTTACCAATAACCAGGATGAATATCTCCCTATTCCACAAAGTCAAATTGACTTGTTGAATGTGGGGGGCGCTAAAATCCTCACCCAGAACCCAGGGTATGGTGGAAATTAAATTTCATTAACTTTTTATTAAACAAAGGCCAATGTAAATTGGCCTTTGTTTTTTTAAAGCCCCTTTATGAGAAGTGTCAGCAGATTCGGATATATTTTTTGCGCTATTTTTCTCTTTTTCTTTAGCGCCTGCACTAAGAAAAGCGAAACATTATTCCAGCTATTACCTGCCAATAAATCGGGGATCTATTTTACCAATTCTGTTCAGGAGTCAGACAGCTTTAATATTCTCACCTACGAATATATTTACAATGGGGGAGGGGTAGGAATAGGTGATTTCAACCAGGATGGATTGCAAGATATATTCTTTTGCGGAAACCAGGTGGCCAATAGACTTTACATGAATAAGGGAAACCTGGCGTTTGAGGATGTTTCAGCATCGGCCAATGTGAATGTTGAAGGAAGGTGGAATTCCGGTGTCGCCGTTGTGGATATTAATAATGACGGTAAAATGGATATTTATGTCTGCGCCACGACGAAGGCCAACCGGGAAGAAAGAAAAAACCTCTTGTTTTTGAACCAGGGAAATAATGACCAGGGCAATCCTGTTTTCAGGGAAGTGGCCGGTCAATACAAGATTGATGATGATGGGTTCAGTGTCATGGCCTCGTTTTTTGATTATGACCTTGATGGTGACCTTGATCTTTACATTCTTACCAATGAAAAACTAAACAACTTGCCCACCAATTACCGGGCGAAGATTACCGATGGCTCATCTCCAAACACCGACCGGCTTTACAGAAATAATGGGGAGGGAAGCTTTACAAACATATCCAATGAAGCCGGAATTACCATTGAGGGATTTGGCCTGGGGCTTTCTGTGGCCGATTTCAATTCCGATGGCTGGCCTGATCTTTACATATCCAATGACTATCTGTCAAATGATATTCTTTACATGAATAACAGAGACGGCACTTTTACCAACCGGATTGGAGAATACATTGGGCACCAGAGCTTATTCTCCATGGGCAATGACGCAGCGGATATCAATAATGATTCAAAACCTGAGATTATTACCCTGGACATGCTTCCGGAGACTAACCTTCGAAAGAAAACAACTATCAGTAACAAGTCATATCAAAATTATATTAACAATGAGAAATTTGGGTTTGAGTATCAATATGTAAGAAATATGCTCCACCTCAATAACGGCCTTGACCAGGGAATCAGATTTAGTGAGATGGGTCAGATGGCAGGCATCTATCAAACGGAATGGAGCTGGTCGCCTTTATTTGCAGATTTTGATAATGACGGTTTTAAAGATCTGATGGTCACCAATGGATTTCCAAAAGACATAACAGACAAGGATTTTTCTAACTATCGGGCGGAGGTGGCACAGTTAGCCAGCAATATGCAAATGATAGATTCAATACCCATCGTTAAAATTAGCAATTACGCTTTCAAAAATGATGGAAATTTATCTTTTAATGACGTTACCGAATCATGGGGTCTCAACAATCCTTCATTTTCTGACGGCGCCTCATTTGCAGATTTGGATAATGATGGTGATTTGGATTATGTGGTAAATAATATAAATGATGTGGCACTTATCTATGAGAACACCTTGCTCAATGGTAAGCATGAGAAAAGTAAAACGGGATTCTTACGGATTGAACTCGTTGGCCCCCCGCAAAATGTAAAAGGAATTGGTTCGAAGATAATGTTGAAACAAAATAGGAAAGTTCAATTCCATGAGAATTTTGTTTCCCGCGGTTTTTTGTCCTCTGTAGAACCGGTGGTCCATTTCGGAATTGGAAATTTA
>JAYWDP010000039.1:0-2680 GCA_043779775.1 Cyclobacteriaceae bacterium | reverse complement strand
TGTATGGTAGAGGGTACGAGTTGAAGCGGCCATTGAAAAAGTAAGGATAGTTCACAAGGTTAAAGTCAGGCATTGGCTTATTTGCTTTGAGAATCGATAAGAACCTACACTCGTAATACTTTCCATATTGTCGGATCGGCCCACTTGAAAGATAAATCGGCATACCCATAACCTCCTGAAAAACAACCCATTCAGGCCTTATTTTCTGTCTCGAATTTTGTATTTTTAATAAGTGAAACAACTGACTCTGCTAACACTTTTTTTGATCCCTGCTCACCTGGCCTTTTCGCAGTCGAAGCAGGATACCTTGCGCCTTCCGGGAAAGGAAACGGTCAACGCTACCAATGGCAAAATAGACTCCGTCAATCACAGCGTTCAATCCAAGTTGGAGAATTTGAAGATTCCCGGCGACACCATCAACAAGACTGCGTTTCGCAAAGCCGACTCCATCCGCGCCAGCTTCCAATCAAATGTTGACAGCCTGCAAACTTCGTATCAACGACCGGTGAACCAGTTGGATTCTGCGAGCCGTTCGCTCCAGCATAGAATTAATAGCCTTCAATCATTAAAAATGCCAACCAATAAGCTCACTGCCAAACTTGATAGTGTGAACAATGCTCGTACCCAAAAGCTTTCAGAGCTCAACCAAAAAATTAATCACCTCAAGGCCAACGCAGCCAGAGACTTGAAAGAAATTAACCTGCCACCGGAAATGGAAGGACCAATGAAAAATTTGGAGCAGTCCATTCAGGGGTTTAAAATAGCCACCGTGGATGGAAAAATTCCAAACCTGAGTACATCGGCCAATATCCCAGGACTTCAAGTCCCTGGCCTTGGCATACCAATTGCCAAGTCAACTATACCTGCACTTGGTGGTGCCAATGTATCCGGAATGAATGGAGCACCTGGTCTAAATGGCGTGCCCGAAGTAAACCAGTTGAACGACGTAACGAAACCGGTAACCGATCTTTCCAAAGTAACGGGTCAGGTGGGAGAATACGGAAAGGACGTTAAGAATATCTCCCAGGGAAAGCTGGATGACGTGAAAAGTCTGGATAAAGTCGCTGAGAATGAGGCCATGAAAAGGGAGGGTATGAGTGAGTTGAAAGACAAGACCGGTGAGATTGACAAATACAAAGACCAACTTGGCGGCAGACCTGACTCGGCGGCCCTGGATATGCTCAAGAGTCAGTCTATGCCCACTGCGGTCAATCACTTCGCCGGTCAGGAAAAAGCACTGCAAGGCGCCATGAACCAAATGGCCAGGCTCAAGTCAAAGTACAGCCAGGTAAAAAGCGTTGCAAACTTGCCGAAAAGACTCCCTAACCCCCTGCACGATACACCCTTCATTGAAAGAATTGTCCCTGGGGTGACGTTCCAATTATACAACCAGGGTCATTTTATAATGGATGTGACGCCTGCGGCCCTGTACAAGATTACCCCAAGGTTTTCAGCCGGTGCAGGGTGGGTGCAGCGCATCCGCTTTGACAAAGGAAAGCAGAATACCGATCATGTGTATGGACCCCGTGCCATCCTTCAATTCAATTGGTCGCAAGGCTTCAGCCTTCGTTTCCAGCCAGAACTACTTAATACATTCATCCCGCCTCAACTCATACCTGGCCCCAGTCCAGAAAGCGGCAGTCGTGAATGGGTGTGGGGCGCCATGGTCGGTATCAAAAAGGATTTTAAAGTCTACAAGAAAATCAAGGGGAACACGGAGCTGGTATACAATCTGTACAATCCCGAAAGCAAGAGTCCCTATCCGGACAGGTTGATGGTGAGGTTTGGGTTTGAGTTTCCGTTGAAGAAGCGGACGAAGGTTGAAAGTCAGTAGCAAAAGGTGGTATTCTGGGCTACTTTTTAATTATCATGATCATTCCCTTGCCTTTCGGAACAAGAAATTTCTCATTCTCCTTAAGCTGATGTTTGGATTGAAAGTCTTGTATCTCAGGAGCGTTTACTGTCCCATCATTACAAAGGCCCCCCAGTAATAAGGATCCTTGTATTTTGTCATCAATTGAATCTGCGCCTGTTTAAAGGCAACCCGTTTACTTCCACCTTTTGCCAGGTTGGTATAAAAATTGGTCATCAGTGCCTGAGTAGCTGTATCATCTACCTTCCATAAGCTCATGATCAGCGCTTTTGCTCCTGCTACCAGAAATGAACGTTGAAGCCCGTATACGCCTTCACCCGCCCGCACTTCGCCAAGGCCGGTTTCACAGGCGCTAAGAATAATAAGATCTGTTCCGTCCAGTGAGAGGTTCATGGCTTCATAAGCGGTAAGAACTCCGTTGTCATTACTTTCGAGATTAGGCAACGCTTCGCCCTTCATGGTGGGTGATGCTCCTGCCAACAAAATTCCTGACCGTAATAATGGGTTGTCCTTTGCATGCAATTCATTGATACCTGCGGAGGCTTGTTCAACATCCTTTTGGAAATAGCCGTGGGTTGCAATATGTACAATCGATGGCCCTTTCATTGATTTAACGGCCGCTTCGGTAGCCTCTCTCTGCAAACGGGGCGTGGCCACATAGCCACCGGCTTTCAAAATGCTCGCAATCGTCTCGATTTCTATTTTTGTTCCCGGCAGGGCAGGCACCGCATCGCCGCCATAGTCCGGGAAGCCAAGTAGAAATGCTTCCTTCTTTGCAACAGACGGTTTGCGATTCTTCAAAGCCAC
>JAYWDP010000038.1:0-7829 GCA_043779775.1 Cyclobacteriaceae bacterium | reverse complement strand
CAAAGGAAAGCGACTTATCTGTTCCTTTGATAGTAAATTTCCCACCAGCAAATTCAATGTCTTCGCTGCTGGCCTCAAGTTTGTGTGCCGCTATTTTTTTTCCTTTCTCAATGATTTTGTCAATACTCTTTACAATAGCAGATCCTCCAACAGCCAGGCTTCGCGATCCATAGGTCCCCATGCCGAAAGCAACACTGTCGCTGTCACCATGAATTATTTCTACATCTTCCATCGCTATACCCAGGCGATCCGCCACCAACTGTGAGAAGGTAGTTTCGTGTCCTTGTCCATGAGAATGGGAGCCGGTGAACACGCTTATTTTACCGGTAGGTTGCACGCGCACTTCGCCTACTTCATAGAGACCTGCCCTTGCACCCAGGGAGCCGACGACTGCAGAGGGAGCAATGCCGCAGGCTTCAATATAGGTGGAGAAGCCCACGCCTAATAATTTTCCACTCTTGGCGGCTTCCTTTTGTTTCTTTCTAAAATCCTTGTAACCGAATGCTTCAAGTCCCTTTTTTAAAACGCCTTCATAGTTTCCGCTGTCGTATTGCAAGGCAACCTGGGTCTGGTATCCCGGCTGCTTGACACCATCGAACGGAGGGATGAAGTTCTTGAAACGAAGGTCGGCAGGGTCTACACCCATCTCCAGTGCCCCCAGGTCAAGTAAGCGTTCCAGAATGTAGGTTGCTTCAGGTCTGCCGGCACCACGGTATGCGTCCACGGCATTTGTGTGTGTGAATACGCCCGTTACGTCCACATTAATTTTCGGTGTGGTGTACAATCCTTGCATGAGCGTTCCGTGAAGGTAAGTAGGCACACAGGTTGAGAAAGTGGAAAGATAAGCACCGAGGTTGGCGAATGTTTTCACCCGCAGCGCTACAATCTTTCCGTCCTTATCAAATCCCATCTCTGCTTTCGTTACATGATCGCGGCCGTGAGCGTCCATTAAGAAACTTTCACTCCGTTCCGAAGTCCATTTGATGGGTCTGCCTATTTTTTGTGAGCACAAGGTCACCAGGGCTTCTTCCGTATAGTGATAAATTTTACTTCCGAATCCACCTCCTACATCGGGACCTACCACGCGCACTTTGTGCTCTGGGATTCCCAGAACGAACGCGCACATAAGCAGCCGGATCAGGTGTGGATTTTGTGTGCTGGTATATAAAGTGTATTTGTCATTCGTAGAATCATAGGAACCAATATAGCTTCTTGGTTCCATCGCATTGGGCACGAGCCGCTGGTTTACAAAGTCAAGACTGGAAATATGTGTCGCCTGGGTCATAGCCGCGTCAACTTCCGCTTTCGGATTACCTAACTCCCAGTCAAAGCAGATGTTGTTCGGGACGTCATCATGTACGAGGGGAGCACCTTGTTTCACTGCTGCTGCGGGATTGGTAACACAAGGGAGTTTTTCGTAGTCGACCACAACAGTCTCTACAGCGTCCACAGCCTCGGTGCGGGAGTTGGCGATAATGAATGCCACGGGGTCACCCACATGTTTGGTTCGATCGGCGATGAGCAACGGATGCTTGGGTTCTTTCATGGTCTGCCCGTTCTTGAAATTTACTTGCCATCCGCAAGGAACTCCATTGACAGCGGTCATGTCGGCGCCGGTGAAAATGGCAACCACTCCGGGCATCGATTTAGCCTTTGAGGTGTCAACCTTTTTGATCTTTGCATTGGCATACGGACTTCGCACAAAAGCACCGTAGGTCATGCCTGGCAGTACGATGTCGTCGGTATAGTTTGCTTTTCCCGTAATAAAGCGTTTATCCTCAACGCGTTTAATTGATTTTCCGATATATCCTGTGGTGGCGGTCATACGATTCGGGTTTACATATTTTGAGCTGCGTGCTGAATGGATTTAACGATGTTGTGGTAGCCGGTACAACGGCAGATATTCCCTTCGAGGGCGTGTCGGATTTCCGCTTCTGTTGGTTTGGGGTTATTGCTTAATAAATCAGCAGCTAACATGATCATGCCAGGGGTACAAAATCCGCACTGGAGCCCATGTTCCTGGTGGAAGCCTTCTTGCAAGGGATGCATCTTTCCGTCAGAAGCAAGTCCTTCGATGGTAGTGATGTCACAGCCATCGGCCTGTACGGCCAGCATCGTGCAACTTTTAATCGCCTTGCCATTGACATGGATGGTACAGGCACCGCATCCGCTCGTGTCACAGCCAATGTGGGTACCGGTGAGGCGCAGCGTGTCACGCAGGTAATGCACCAGCAAAGTACGAGGTTCAACGTCATGGCCATGGGCTACCCCGTTGACTTTAATGTTAATCTTCATATTCATTGTGGAAATTGTAGAAATGAATGGGATTCTTACACCATTCTAATGTAGGAATTTTTGATAATTTCTTATCCTATCAAAAGAGAATTTTCTAAAAAGGCTCTTAAGAATGAATCTAAGGCAGTGGGAAGTGGTAAAAAAATGGATAGCCGGAATGGAAAGGTCTTATCCCCCGCTGACAGGAGGAATAATGGCCACTTCATCTCCGCTTGTGAGCTGATAGTTCTCCTCACGATAATCTTCCCCCACGGCAAAAGCCAGGGTTTTCAACTTTTCAAAATCAGGGTAGTGATGAAATAATTTCTCTTTGAGGATGGCGATAGAGTCGCCTTCATTGAGTTCAAATTCCAGATTTCTGGAATGCAAGATGTCTTTTGCGATACCGAATGCGAGCAAGTTGACTTTCATTCTTTCTTCAATTAAGACTCCAAAAACTTTTTCATTTCCTTACAAGATATGGTAGCGCAATCATATCGCTCCGGAAATTCATGCACACCTGAAAAGGCAAGAAAATCATCCGGTAAAGTTAGGTCACGCTGACTGGATTTTTTATCGATGAAGTCCAGAAAATTATTACAGATCGTAAGAGCCTCCACCACCGGCTTTCCTGACAGAGACTTCACCAACACGGAGGTGGCTGCTTTGGAAATAGCACATCCGAATCCATGAAAATGAAGTTCGTTAATTTTTTCATGAGACTTTTCTATATACAATTCAAACCGGTCGCCGCAAATAGGATTATACGCTTTTAGGGTTGTCTGTGCGTTATTTATTTTTTCAAAATGAAAGGGCACTTCATTATGAACTTTGATAATTTGTGGGTACAGTTTATTCAAATCATTGGTCATGACCAGAATTTTTTAAGTTCGACCAGCGCCACAACCGCCCTGTCAACATCCTCCTTTGTATTGTAAATGGAGAAGGAAGCCCTAACCGTTGCATTGACGCCCATCGATTCCAACAAGGGCTGTGCACAATGATGACCTGCCCGTACAGCAATATTCTGATGTGCCAGAAAACCGGCAACATCATGAGGATGGATATCCTTGACCTGAAATGAAACGATGCTGCTAAATTTTATGGGGTCACCAACCGGATTAACATAATCTGACGACTTTAGTTTTTCTTTAAAGTATGCGCTCAAATTTTCGGTGTGTGTAACAGCTTCCTTCATGTCCAATTGCTGGATAAAATCAATGGCCGTCCCCAAACCAATGATGCCTGAGACATTGGGTGTGCCGGATTCGAGGTTATGGGGATAATCCAGGAACTCCGTATTTCCGAATTCCACATTTCTAATGCTGCCACCACCATAAATAAACGGATCGACATGTTGGGTGAGGCCATTCCCGCAGAATAGAACCCCTGCGCCAAAAGGTCCAAACATTTTATGAGAGGAGAAGGCAAGAAAATCCACATTCCATTTTGTTACATCAATGGGATAATGACCTGCACTTTGGGCTGCATCGATAAGCACAGGAATGTTTTTCTGATGGGCTATGGCAATGATCTCCTCGACTGGATTGATGGTGCCCAGCACATTTGAAATATGGGTAACGGCCACCATTTTGGTCCGGTGATCAAGCAGGCTATCCAGTTTTTCTAAAATCAGTTCGCCCAGTGGATTGACGGGAATAATTTCAAGTCTGGCGCCCGCTTGTTTGCAAACCTGTTGCCATGGAATGAGGTTGGCATGATGTTCCATGGCGGAAATGACAACCTTATCGCCAGGCTTAAGATTTTTTTTTAAGAAACTTTGCGCAACGATGTTGATGGATTCGGTAGTGCCTTTGGTGAAGGCAATGGTCTTGGCATCGCGGGCTCCAATCAGATCACGCACTTTATTTCGTACTTCTTCATAGCGTTGGGTAGCTTTTGACGAAAGTTCATAAAGACCCCGGTGGACGGATGCATTTTCCTTCTCATAAAAGTGGGTAATGGCACGTATGACGGATTGGGGTTTTTGAGAGGTGGCTGCGTTATCCAGGTATACCAGCGCGGGCCAATGCGTGAAAATCGGGAATTGAGATTTGATGGATTTTAATGATAATGCCATGACGGGGAAGTTCGATTGCTAAAGATAACGCCTCCATTGAACAAGATCAGTCTTTTTTAGGTTTAAACAATTACGATTATTTTTGATGATCTTCGCAAAGGAATGGCAGCAACTCAACTTTTCGATAACCACGGCAGGCCCCTCAATTATTTGAGATTGGCGGTTACTGACCGTTGCAACCTTCGTTGTTTTTACTGCATGCCGGAGGAGGGGATCAAATACCTTCCCAAAAAGGAATTGCTCACTTTCGAGGAGATCGAGCGGCTTGTTACCATGCTTGCGCAAATGGGGATCACCAAAATCCGGCTAACCGGGGGAGAACCGTTTGTCAGAACGGACCTCATGGATTTGATTCGGAAAATTGTGAGCATTAGGGGGATTAGCGATGTGCATCTTACCACCAATGGCGTTCTCACTGCCAAACATATTCCTGAATTGAAGCGGCTGGGCATTGCCTCCGTTAATTTAAGTATGGATACGCTGGACCGTGAGCGATTTAAAATGATCACGCGAAGGGATGAATTTGAAAAAACTCGGGAAACTCTTCAATCCCTGCTTCATCATAAGATCCCAGTCAAGATTAATTCGGTGGTAATGGAAGGAAAAAACATTGAAGATATTTTGCCGCTGGTTGAATTGACTAAAGACCATCCCATTTCCGTCCGGTTTATTGAAGAGATGCCTTTCAATGGGGGAGGAAGCCACTACCCAAAGCTTACTTGGACCTATAAAAAAATCATCGAACTTATCCGGACAAGATTCCCGGAAATTGAAAAGCTGGAAGACCCCGATAATTCCACTGCATATCATTACCGCGTTCCAGGGTTTACCGGGAACATCGGTGTCATTGCTGCCTTTAGCAGAACTTTTTGTGGAAGTTGTAACCGGATTCGCGTAACAGCCCAGGGCGTATTAAAGACCTGTCTGTATGATGACGGTGTTTTGAATCTGAAAGATTTATTGCGGTCAGGGCTGCCGGATGAGGCAATTGAAGAGCATTTATTACAAGCTTTTGCCAGCCGTCCCAAAGATGGATTCGAGGCCGAAGCAAATAGGAAAAAACAATCGATCATGGAGTCAATGTCTACCATTGGTGGATAAAATAATAAATTGATCATGAAAAATTTTATTTAGGTGCAGTAATTGCCTGAGATGGATTTTTACATTCTGCTAATCTCATTTTTTTTTATTGCTCTGATTTACGCTTCTGTTGGTTTTGGAGGAGGCACCAGCTATCTCGCCCTGATGGGTGTAATGGCGATCAGTTATGAAGTCATGCGCCCGGCTGCACTGATTTGCAATATTGTCGTGGTGACCGGCAGCGTCATAATTTTTTACAGAGAGAAGCTAATTGATATCAGAAAAATCTGGCCTTTCATTGTCACCAGTGTGCCATTCGCCTTCCTCGGTGGATATTACCCTATCAAGGAAGAAGCTTTCTTCAGAATTCTCGGCCTTACCCTGGTGATAGCCTCGGTGTCACTTTGGTTCTTTGGAAGCTTTTCTAAACAAACTGGATCGCGGGCATTTTCAAATATCTATCTGAATTTATTTCTTGGAGGAGTCATCGGATTTTTGTCCGGCTTGGTAAGTATCGGCGGCGGAATTTTTCTCTCACCCATCCTTCACTTCCTGCGTTGGGACCATGCCAGGAAAATTTCTGCCCTGGCGAGCATTTTTATATTGGTGAATTCCATTAGTGGATTGATAGGCCAGGTTTCTCAATCAGCTTCCCTGAACTGGAAATTTATTTTTCCGTTGATGGCCGTCGTGTTTTTGGGTGGTCAGATAGGTTCGCGACTGGGAGCGAAGAAGTTTAACCCCATGTATATCCGAAGAATTACAGCGGCCCTGATCCTGGTTGCGGGCATTAACATACTGATCAACCATTAAAAAATTTATATGCGCTCTGGTTTAATTATTTCATTTGTAATATTGTGAAATAACACTCAGCACCATGGCGACACGCATCACAGTGGTAGTGAATATCTGAAAGGGTATTTTATTTTTCAACGCTAGGGAAGTCCGGTCCATCAGCAAAATGGTGAGCCGCATGACTTCGAATGATACGAGGCTGAGCAGAAGGCTGACATACACTTCCTGGTTGAAGAATAAGGTACTCAGCTGACTTACGTTGTTATTGATGAGCAAAATAAGCAGGTAGACCAGCGCCCCATAAATGGAAGCGTAATCTTTAACAGCTATGGGTAAATCCATTAAAAGGTTGGCGTAGTGAGCACATTTTACACTATAAAGACGGAGCAAAGGTGCCTCTGGGATACATGGCCATCAACTCAAATGACCTGAGTTATTGAAATGGTGTAGTGAGATCAAAAAAAAGTATATTGTGCTGGCTTCGTTGATTAATGGGTCGTGTCTTAAGGTTGAGATCTTATGGTGGATAAAAGCATATTTACTGAATATTTTGCCATTCGATTGCTGATCAACGTGATCAGTATGATTGTGTTGGTCCGGTTTATCTATTACAGTGTTTACAATCGCAGGGATTTATTCTCTCCTTTCTTTCTGTTAAATTTCATCATTTTCCTTTTAGCTTATATGTTGAAGGTAAGCGGTGGCTTCGACTCCATAGGAAGTGCTTTTGGTTTGTTGGCAGCCTTTTCCCTGTTGCGATTTCGTACCAATTCCATGTCGATGAAAGATATGACCTATCTGTTTATCGTCATGACCATTGGCCTCATCAACTCAGTGATGGTAGGGAATTATTTTGAAATCGTAGCAGTCAATGGAATCATTATTGTGGCTGTTTTTGCAGCGGACGGAAACCTGATCGTCCGTGATGAAAAGACCAAGACTGTTGAAATAGAGGGCCTTGAGAATATTAAGCCTGAACAGCGAAAAATTCTGGTTGACGATTTACGTCAACGCACAGGATTGGATATTAAAAAGATTACCATCGAATATATTGACTTTGTCCGCAACCGGGCGACCATTAAGATATATTACTACGGAAAGTAAATTATCCCATCGCACGCAGGGCTTTTACGAATGTATCCAGTTCCAGCGTGGTCGTAAAGAGATTGGGTGTGATGCGGCAGCCATAAACATTGGCTCCATCGATGGCCACGGTATAGATATTATGTTTCTTCAAAAGTAAATCAGCGAGGTCACCGGGTTTCATCCCTTTGATACCCACGTTTGCAATGCCACAGGAACGGGTTGGATCGATGGGTGTATTCACAACTACATGAGATAAGTTTCGAACTTTACCTGTCCAGTAATTTTGCAGATAACGAAGCCTGGCTTCTTTCCTTTCAGGACCAATGATCTGGTAATAGTCGATGGCATTGGATATTGCCAGGTCAGTATGTACGGGATGGGTACCAATGTGATTCAACCGAAGAATATCATCTTCTTTCCTTTCTCCATCAGCCAGCAAGGGCCATATATTGGCAATGGTTTCTTTTTTTACATAAAGAATTCCTGCGCCCAGCGGCACACTGAGCCACTTGTG
>JAYWDP010000037.1:0-2682 GCA_043779775.1 Cyclobacteriaceae bacterium | reverse complement strand
AACCTTAGGCCTGAAATGGCGTTAATGGAAACTATGGAAACTTTTGAAATATTAGAAGTTTCCATAGTTTTGTGCCCGTTATGGAAGAAATAGATACTAAGGAAAAGATTTTAAGGGGGGCTATGGAGCTCTTAATGAAGTATGGGGTGAGGAGTGTGTCGATGGACGACATTGCCCGCCACCTGTCGGTTTCCAAGAAGACCATTTATCAATATTTCGCCGATAAGGACGAGGTGGTTACTCTGGTGGCCCAGGACCATATGGATAAGAGAAGATCAGAATATGAAGGCCTGCGCGAGAATTCGAAAGATGCCATCGATGAGTTGGTAAAGATTTCGGCTTGTTTAAAAAAGGACATGAAGGAGATGAATCCTTCACTTCTATTCGATCTTCAAAAATTCCATACCAAGGCGTGGAGTGCATGGCTTGACCATAAGAACAAATACATCCATGATTCGGTAGTAAGAAATCTCCGGCAAGGCATCAATGAAGGATACTACCGCAAGGACATCCACGCCGAAGTATTGGCAATAGTGCGGATAGAGAATGTGCAGCTGGCGTTTGATGAACATGCCTTTCCCTACAATCATTTTAATCTGGCGGAGGTCCAGATTCAGATATTTGACCATTTCATTCATGGCTTGCTTACTGACAAGGGAAGGAAGCTGTATGAAAAATACAAACAGGAAATAGCAAACCCCGAACCTTATCAAGTTAAGCTATGAGACGACGTTATATTATTTTTCTCGGCAGCCTGCTTTTATCCGGTGGCATCAGCGCGCAGCAGGTGCCAACAGGCAGTTCCTCGTTTACCCTGGAGCAATGCCTCCAATATGCATTGGAGAATTCCATCAACATGCAGAACGCCCTGATCGATCAGGAAATTGCTCAGGCCAAGGTTAAGGAAACTACAGGGCTAGGCCTTCCTCAAATCAGCGGCAATGCCTCCGCCAACTACAACAATCAACTTCAAAGGTTCTTTTCAACGAAACAAAGGTCAGCGGGTTTCGCAGGTATAACGCAAGCTGACTATCCTAACTTCTTGCCCGGAGTAAAGGATGATGACGTTGTGGCATTGCCTAATTTTTTTCAACTAAAGGGCAGTGCGATGGGGGCCGTCAGCGTAAACCAGCTGCTATTTAATTACTCTTACCTCCTGGGGCGAAAGGCTTCGAAAGCACTTAAAGAGCTTGCGGCCAATTCTTCCGATCAAACCAAAGAGCAAGTGATTGTGCAGGTAACGAAGGCTTTTTATTTGGCATTGATTAACCGGCAGCGGATCAATTTGTTTGATAACAATATTGCAAGGGTTGATTCCCTTTTGAAAAACACGAAGGCTTTGAATGTCAATGGATTTGCCGAGGGGATTGATGTCGACCGGATAGAAGTTTCATTGAATAACCTGATCACACAGCGGGATCAATTTGTGCGTCTTCAATTGCTGAGCCTCGAAGCGTTGAAATTGATGTTGAATTATCCGATGGATCAGCCTCTGGACGTGTTGGGCGACCTTTCAGCAATACAGACGCAAGTCAATCTGGAAGATTATATGAAGAATTGGAATTATCAAATCCGCCCGGATTATCAGGTACTGGAAACCAATCGGAAACTGCAATTGCTAAACATCCAGAACAAGAAGGCAGCAGGCATGCCTGCACTCAATGCAAATGCTACGGCTGGTTATTTTACAGGATCCTCCGACATTTCAGGTTTGTTTAAAACCAACTCAAATTTTTCTGACAACGGAAAGATTGGACCGGACAAGTATTATCCTTACAGTTCAGTTGGCGTGAGCCTTACTGTGCCGATTTTCAGCGGATTTCAGCGCACCTATCAGGTGCAGCAGGAGCGACTGGCGCTGCGTAAAATCGATAACAATTTCAAGTTATTAAAGTCCAATGTTGACTTTCAGGTAAAGCAATCAGTTACCAACTATCAAAATAATGTCAAGTCCCTGGAATCGCAAAAAAGAAATATGACCCTTGCGGCCAATGTGGCTCGGATCACCAAGATCAAGTATGAGCAGGGAGTAGGGTCAAATATTGAAGTTATTGATGCGGAAAACAGTTTGAAGGAATCCCAGATCAATTACTATAGCGCCTTGTATGAAGTTTTGATTGCGAAGATTGATATGGAAAAGGCCTTTGGTGTATTGGCTAACAACACGAATTAAACTTTTAGATAATATTCCCAAGCAAGTCTAGAAATACAATTATGAAATTAAATTACTCAATTCCCATTTTAGCAGTTGTGGTTGCCGGCCTGATCCTGGCATCTTGCAGCGCAAGCACGGACACTGACAAAAAAACCAAGCTGAATAGGCTCAAAACAGAGCATTCGAAACTTTCCGATGAAATCAGGAAACTGGAAGAAGAACTGGCTAGGGAAAATCCAGGTGCGGAAACGGCAAAAGCAAAAGAGGTGTCTGTGTCAGAGCTGAAGCCACGGGTTTTTGATCATTACGTTCAAACCCAGGGCAGCATTTACTCCAAAGACAATATTTTGGTCAGTGCGAAATCCGCGGGAGTCATTACTCAGGTTTTCGTGGTAGAGGGCGACCGCGTTTCCAAAGGCCAGGCATTGGCACAAATCGACAACTCACTTCTGCAACGGAATATAGAGGAAGTCAAATCGGCTTCGGCGCTCTCGAAAACAGTTTTCGAAAGACAAAAGAATCTGTGG
>JAYWDP010000036.1:0-2682 GCA_043779775.1 Cyclobacteriaceae bacterium | reverse complement strand
CTACGATAAAGCTTCGTCGTCTGAAAGCGGAGAGGGCGGGATTCGAACCCGCGATACCCTTTCGAGTATACACACTTTCCAGGCGTGCTCCTTCAACCACTCGGACACCTCTCCAGAAAAGGCCACAAAGAAATACAGAAATTTCCCTTTTCCCAATAAAAAGGTTTATGAACTTATATGCTGATCTCCCCCGCCATCGGCTTCGTAATCAATTCCCGCGTTTTATCAGTTCCAAACTCACCTATTAATAACATCAGCTTAGTAACCGCTGATTCAATGGTCATGTCTCCACCACTGATGACCCCAATTTCTTGCAAGGCCCGGCTGGTCTCATATTTACCCTGGATCACCATTCCTCCCGGACATTGTGAAATATTCAACACAATCAGCCCCTTTTCTATCTGCTGCTTCAATAAGCCAATGAACCAGGCAACCGAAGGAGCATTGCCAGAGCCGAAAGTCTCGATGACCAGCGCCTTCAGTTTGGGATTAAGAATAATGGGTGCTGCCATCTCCTCCTGGATGCCAGGAAACAGTTTAAGTATGGAAACATGCGGATCAAATTTTGAAAGCAGCCTGAGTGGTTCCAGGGCGGGGGCCTGTATGGCGGCTAAAGCGTAGTCAATCTTGACGCCTGCCTTTGCCAATGGTGGATAGTTTTCAGAGTTGAAGGCATCAAAGTGCATGCTCTCCACTTTCTTGGACCGCGAACCCCGGATCAGTTCATAATCAAAATAAATACAGACTTCAGGTACCAATGCGCGTCCCTCCTTCCTCGCTGAAGCAATCTCCAGTGATGTGATAAGATTTTCACGTGCATCCGACCTCGGCTCGCTGATGGGCAGCTGGGCCCCTGTAAACACCACGGGCTTGGCAAGATTCTGAAGCATGAAGCTTAGTGCTGACGCTGTGAAAGCCATCGTATCGGTGCCGTGAAGCACTACAAATCCGTCCTGCGTATCATAGTGATCACGTATGATTCCCCCGATCATCTGCCAGTGGGCAGGTTCAATGTTGGAGGAGTCGATGGGATGCTCGAAAGAAATGACGGTGATCTCCAGAAATAGATTCCGAAGGGTCGGCAGATGTTCCAATATTAATGAGAAGTCAAACGGCAGCAGCACACCTTTCGCATTGTGGATCATGCCGAAGGTACCCCCGGTATAAATAATCATGACCCTGGCTTTCGGCTTTGCCGGCAGGGCGGTGTTGATGGTTAAGGTCTTGAAGTTCATTTTTATAAAGCGTCAATTGTAAATCTACGAAGGGCCAATTCATTTTTAGTCCCTAATTCAAAAGTAGGCAGTAGGCAGTCCCGATTGTCATCGGGAGCAGTAGGTAAGGGTCGCAACAAGTTTGAAGGCAACGTAAACACTTTAATACTTTAATACTTAAACACCTTAACACTTTAACACCTTTCCCGCATTCTTCGTGGTAGCCACCTCAACTTCCTCACGGGTCACCTTCATTATGGATGCGACCTTTTCAGCAATCAAAGGAATATAAGAAGGCTCATTGCGCTTACCGCGGAAAGGCACCGGCGCCAGATAGGGACTGTCGGTCTCCAGTACAATTTTTTCCAGCGATACTTCCGGCAGCACTTTATCAAGGCCTCCATTTTTGAAAGTGGCAACTCCTCCAATGCCCAAATAAAAACCCATCTCGGTAATCTGGTTTGCCTGTGCAATTGTTCCGGAGAAGCAATGAAAAATACCGGTGAGCTTACCATCGGCCAGGGGTTTTAGAAGTTCAATGGTCTCGTCAATGGATTCCCGGCAGTGAATCACTATGGGCAATCCGTACTTTCTGGCCCAATGAGTCTGAATCACAAAGGCTTCCTTCTGTTGTTCCCAAAATGTCTTATCCCAATACAGATCGGTTCCCATCTCTCCCACCGCACTGAACTTTCGTTTACCCAGCCATTGCTCCACAATGTAAAGCTCCTTTTCAAAATCCTTTTTCACCGAACAAGGATGAAGGCCCATCATCGCAATGCATCGGCCAGGGTTCTTTTGTTCAACTTCCAGCATTACATCAATGGAGGTGTGATCAATATTGGGCATAAAGATTTTTTCCACGCCTGCCTCCAGGCTTCGCCGCAGCATTTCTTCGCAGTCAGGCTTAAATTCAGAGGAATAGATGTGGGCATGGGTGTCGGTGAACATAGGGTTCAAAGTTCAAGGTCTAAAGTCCAAAGTTAAGAGTTCGGGGTCATGAGGTTGGAGGTTGGAGACTAAAAGTTCGAGTTAAGGTGACCATATATATTTGCCAAAAACGATACATCCCACTACTGCGGCAATGATGGCGACGACTAAGACTGCGCTGGCAGCAATGTCCTTTATTTTCCCAGCCAGAGGTTGATGTTGCGGTGAAACCAGATTCACCAAACCTTCAATGGATGAATTTATCAACTCCGCAGTAAATACCATTCCAATCGCTAGTACGATGGCAAGCCAATCCCCATCACTGATTCCAAAAAAGAAACCAGCCGCGACAACCGCGAAGGCAGCTGAAATATGAAATTTGAAATTGCGCTGTTCCGCGAAGGCCGTACTAAGCCCCCGCCAGGCAAAATAAAAAAATTTAAAAAAACGATTCATTGCAACAGGGTTGAAATAGCGTTTGCCAAATAATCACCTTCCATTGTAAATTCAGCCAGTCCTTTGTATTTCTTTGACTCTT
>JAYWDP010000035.1:0-2688 GCA_043779775.1 Cyclobacteriaceae bacterium | reverse complement strand
CTGGATTCTGTCTTTCGCCTTTTCAGCATTCCTTGTTTCATCCTGCAACAATAACTCTGATACATTTTCAATCGAAGACACAAAGACCTCCAATAATGAATCAACGCAAGAAGCCACTACAAGCGAGTTAGATGACATGACAACTTCAGTATTGGAAAGCAGTCCTATTGCTGCTGGATTGCTTCCGGGTGGCCGAATCCAATTAGCAGACGACCGCTATGCCTGTGCCGGGGCCACGGTGACATTTTCAAATGTGAATATTGAAAAAACTGCAGGCAAAATTATCGTCGAATTTGGCCCCAATGGCTGCACAGACAAAAAAGGAAATATAAGAAAAGGCACTATAATCATCGAATGGACTGGTGGCAAATGGTTTAATGTGGGTGTTTCAGTATCTACTACACTCGAAAACTACAGCATCAATGATGTTCAGATTTCAGGTAGCCGAACCACCACCTGTAAAGCCGTAACAACCTCTCCGCTCACTATAACCTGGACATTAACAGGCAGTCACACGGCTGTTTGGCCCGATGGAACAACGGCAACCCGTAAAATTAATAATACCAGGAAATGGGAACATTCTGCTACCGAAGACAAGTTTATCATTACCAACGGACCCACGGCCATTAATGCTGCCGAAGGAACTAACCGGCATGGCAGAGCATACAAGGTTTATATCACTTCACCACTAGTCTATCTGGGTTCCTGCGCCCAAACGAGCAAGGTGTTTATTCCTGTAAAAGGGGAAAAAGTGATAAACAGTATTTCAAGTTCTGGCAAAACAAAATCAATGACTATTAATTACGGAAATGGCACCTGCGACAATACGTACACAGTTACATCAGGGACAATGATTAAAACCCTTGTCGTCAGCAATGACGGGACGTAATTCAGAAGTCACAATCTATCATAAATAGCCCGGCCATAGCTGGGTTTTTTTTTCTCAATTTCTGATCATCAATTTCTTTCAAAATAATGAATAGGCTCGCCCACCTACAGCAATATTTAATGTAAGGCCGATGGTAAAGGCTTGGTCATGGCACTGATTTCATCGAATGCCACCCGGAGAGCCTTCCTATACCTCAGATACCGTGTCGCTTTCCCAACTATCCGTGGTTGATGACCTGCCCGTAATACTGAGCCAAAAAAGTTGTAGCTTTGGTTTGAAAAAAAAATACAGATATTAATTTCATAAAGTAAACTCTTATTTATCTTTATGGGCGATTGACAGAAATTCTGTTGACTAATAATTTAATAAACCCACCAACCATTTAAAACATTGTGCTATGGCAAAGAAAGCGAAGAAAGCCGCAAAGAAATCAAAGGCGAAAAAAGCCAAAAAGGCAGTAAAGAAATCAGCGAAGAAAGTCGCTAAGAAGACCGCGAAAAAGGTCGTCAAGAAAGCAGCGAAAAAGACTGTGAAAAAGGCTGCACCCAGGAAAGCAGCTCCTAAGAAAGTAGCCGTACCTGCGCCTGCACCAACTCCCCCTCCCGCCGTAATACCCAATACAACCCCGGAATCATCCGGCAATACAGGCGGTGGAATGGGATCAATGTAATCACAATTGATATCAAAAAAAGCGGCCCTCAAAGCCGCTTTTTTTTTGAGATATTTTCTGAACAACACCTTGAAATTTAAAAAGACATTCTTCTACGCGACAGTTCCGGCGCTGCTCCTTGCGGTAACACTTTTCCTAAGCACCCGGCCTTATTATAACTGGGATATTTTTCCATACATGGCGCTTGCGATCACAAATCCTACAACCCTTTTTGACTCCACCCATGCCGAAGTCTTCAGGGAAGCATCCTTACAAATGCCAAATCAGGATTGGTTGGCCCTTTACCAACGGCACCCGGATCTTGCTTCAAATTCTAATGCATTCCAGGGCATCCTGCAATACTTCGAAATCAAACCACTGTATATTGTTACCATTCAATTTCTGCACTTTGCGGGCATTAACCTGGTGGTTGCCACCTATGTACCCTCGCTTGCCAGCTACCTCCTCATCACCATCCTCCTGTTCTGGTGGCTCCAAAAGTTATTCCCCTTACCCTATGCCTCAGTTATTAATCTGTTGATTGCAGCATTTCCTTTTCTTATTGATCCCGCCCGGTACTCTTCGCCAGATATGTTCTGTGCACTTTTCCTGATGACAGGGTTATTTTTACTAACTGAAGTCTCCATTATTCCCGGGTTGATGGTTGCCAGCCTTGCCATTTTCGCTCGACCGGATGCCGCTTTGTTTTTTCTCCTTTTAACACTCGTTGCCTACAGTAGTCAGAAAATAAAGCTAATCCCGGCGTTACTCATCGGTGCAGCGTCGATAGTGGCAACATTTTCACTGGTAGGCGCAGGAATGCTGAAGGAATTCCTTTTTACATCAAAAGATTATTCCACCTTTTGGAGCCCCCGGGATTGGGTCCTGAATTACGGTCAAAGCCTCTGGTCCGGCATAGATTCGGCGGTCCATTCTTATTTAATCCTCTTTACCTTCATTGCCCTGATCACATTATATCTCCGAATGAAAAGAAGGGAAATATCCAAAGACCTCTGGTCCATCTTGATCCTGGGTACCCTGGGCATCTTCATTATTAGATACCTGCTTCATCCTATCGTAGAAGACCGGATGCTGATATCCTTCTATCTTCTGATCATCATGGGTTTTTGTAAGACTATAAACGAAATCG
>JAYWDP010000034.1:0-2693 GCA_043779775.1 Cyclobacteriaceae bacterium | reverse complement strand
TATGCGTGTTCTTTCGATTCTTCTTTGTTTCTGATTTTCGTGAGATAGAAGATGTTGGGCTTTACACCAATTTCTTCCAACACACGGTACGCCCGTGGGTTTCCGATTTTCTTATCAACACCATTAGGACGTTTTTCATCTCTTTCAATCTTCAACAGTTTAACGATATTGCTATCCGCATTATTCATGTCACCGAAAACAATGGCGCCGGAAGAGCATGCTGCCTGACAAGCGGTCACCACTTCTCCGTCTTTCATAGGCCTTCTTTCTCTTTTTGCATTGAGTTTGCCAGCCTGAATTCTTTGAACACAGAATGAACACTTCTCCATCACCCCGCGTGAACGTACGGTGACTTCAGGATTGAGCACCATGCGGCCCAGGTCCGTATTCATGGCAGGATTTACTTCATAGAACTGCTGGTTGTCGTGATACTTGAACCAGTTGAAGCGCCTGACTTTATAAGGACAGTTGTTGGCACAATAGCGTGTACCGATACAACGATTGTACACCATCTGGTTTAGCCCCTCGGTGCTGTGGGTTGTGGCCGCCACCGGACACACCGTTTCGCAAGGCGCATTGTTACAATGCTGACACAACATCGGCTGGAATACTACTTCCGGATTTTCAGAAGCTTTTTCCAATGCCTTGTAGTCTCCATGTTCGCCTTCACTGCTGTAGTAACGGTCGATACGCAGCCAATGCATTTCACGTCTGCGGATGACTTCATCCTTACCTACCAGGGCCACATTATTTTCAACATTACACGCCACGATGCATGAACCGCAACCAGTACAACTGTTGAGGTCGATGGCCATGCCCCAATGGTGATTGTTATATTCATGACCCTTCCACAAGCTTACGGTAGCCGGGTCAACTTTTTCCTCCCACTTTGTAATTTTCGGAATATCCCGGCCTGCACTGGGATTTTTCTTGAACTCACTCAATATCGATTCTTGTATCACATTCTCACGACCCATGTAGGTTTGATGGGTTTGTGTCTGTGCCAATTGGAAGGCTTCGGAAGTCTTGGCGAGTGATACACCAGCACGGATCACCATCTTCAGTGATCCATTTCCCATGGCAATGAAAGGATAAGCGTTGACGCCAAGATTTTCAGCGACCTTGCCGACTTTCGTTCTTCCATATCCCAATGAAATGCCAATCGTACCGGGTGCCTGACCTGGCTGAATCAGAACAGGGACTTTCACAGTCTTATCTCCAACGGTGAGCGTTCCAAATTGCGTGTTGCTTTCACCGTCGTTGGTAAACCCAAGCGCCTTAGCATCTCTTTGTGAAACAGTAATGGGATGGTCCCATACTACTTTAGTAATCGGATCGGGTAGCTCCTGAAGCAAGGGATTGTTTGACTGGCTTCCATTCCCAACGCCATAGCTTTCGTAGATCACAAGTTCCATTCCGTCGTTATTGGCTTGGTAATTTGCGCTGACTTCGGCTGCCGCGGCATTTACATCTCCCGCGAACGTCACTGATTTATTTTCTGCGGGTAGTTCATAAACACCTTCATACAGGCATTTGTCCCACCACGACTGGAAATTCATCCCTGCACTGTCTTTGCTGAAGAACCAATTCTTCCAGTTGTCTTTCACAAAAGCAAAATATTCAACGTTGCTCTCTCCTGCCCAGATCATGAAGCTCTCCTGAGCCTGACGTGATTTGAAAATAGGTGTGATGGCGGGTTGCGATAGGCTGTATAAATTCTTTTTAGGTTCAAAATCATTCCACGATTCCAGGTAGTGGTGATCCGGTGCTTTGTAGGTGCACGCAAAGCCTGTTTCATTTTCAGTATAACCTGTGGAAACAGAAAGGGAAATGCTTTTCAGGGCTGCCTCCAGTTTGCCTCCCATCGGATGATCATACACCGGATTGCAATTGTAGAAAATTACACTGTCGATCTTTCCTGCTTCGGCATCAGCGATAAAGGCAGCCATCACCTCATCATTTCCCTGACGGAAATTGACAGGAAGGTTGGCAAGGATCGTGCTCCCGTAATTACCGAGCATGTCATTGATCCCATTAATCAGGGTCTGAACTTCTTTACTGTTGGATCTTGAAACAACCAATGAATTTCCTTTGCTCGCCCAGAGGTCTTCCGCAGCTTTCTCCAGGTTGGAAATTTTTTCGATGCCTGCATTGACTGCTGCCTTTCCTGCCTTGGATGCTATCAGATTATAAAGTTGTGCTACCACCAGACCACTTTGAGATGGCTTTAACATGGTACGATAATCTGCATTTGCTCCCGTCAAAGACAAGTTTGACTCGAACTGGTAAAGCCGGGACATTTCGCGATGGTCTTCATCGATCTTCCGGTTTACAGCAAACTGCTTTGTGAATTCAATAGGTGACAGCCATGTGCCCAAAAAATCCGCGGAGAAACTTACAATGACATTGGCTTTGCTAAAATCATACGATGGGATGAAGCCTGTGCCGAAGGATGCTTCATTAGCCTTCCACATTCCATAATAAGAGACCTGGTCGTACTGAACGTGCTGGGTGGTGGGATACTTGGCCTTAAATCTATCAAGAGCAGCTTTGGTGCTTGGACTTAGGATGGTGTTACTCACGATCTTGATTTGTCCCCCTTTGCCCGCAATTTCTTCCAACTTGGCAATGACTTCCTTGTCAAGCGATTCCCAATCAGAATTTTTATCTGCGATTTTGGGTCCGCGCAATCT
>JAYWDP010000033.1:0-7864 GCA_043779775.1 Cyclobacteriaceae bacterium | reverse complement strand
TTTGACCGGTAATCGTCTGAACGTAAGTGGAATTTCAGTCACGGTATTTAAAGAAACTTTAAGAAAGGAAATTTAGTCGTACCCTGCTTTTCCAATTCTTTGCGTCCTCTACCAAGTTTTTATAAGCGGTCCACTCACTTGCGTGTGTATTGACTTCCACGGTGCGTGATTCTTTCCTATAATTTCGGTGAATGACCGTTTTATTTTCATTTATATTGCACTGTACGATGCCAGCCCTTTACCTAAAAGTTTTCTATGGAACCATCCTCCGTCCCACCTAAGAAAAGCAAACTTACCCTGTACATTATCATTTGCCTGGTGCTGGGCATTGTGGCTGGTTTCACGCTCAATAAAAATTATCTGCAGGAGGAGAATAAAACTTTGGACAACATTGCTGTCTCCCTTCAATCAGCAAATGACGATTTGGGCGTGGCTACCGATAGCCTCGTTATTCAAAAGCTCACAGCAAAAAAGGCGGCCCTCACAAAAGAAAGAAGTGCGGTTATGTCGGCACGGGATAAAAAAGTTGAGCCCTTCGCCATGCTGGCCGATATTTTCCTACGGCTTATTAAAATGATTGTAGCACCCCTGGTTTTCACCACACTGGTCGTTGGGGTGGCCAAACTGGGAGATATCAAATCCGTAGGCAGAATCGGAGGTAAAACACTTTTATGGTTTATCAGTGCTTCCCTCTTGAGTCTTCTGCTGGGTATGATCATGGTGAATTTATTCAAACCCGGTGAGGCCATGAATCTGCCGCTGCCTGATGCAAACGAAGCTACAGGACTGGTCTCCATGGGATTATCACTGAAAGAATTTTTATACCATGTATTCCCCTCCAGTTTTGCCGAGGCAATGGCAAAAAATGAAATCCTGCAGATAGTGGTTTTCTCTCTCTTCTTCGGTGTGGCCACCGCCGCCATTGGTGAGCAGGGCAAGGTCATTATTACTTTTATGGATGCTGCCGCCCATGTGATTTTAAAAATTACAGGTTATGTCATGGGCCTTGCTCCACTGGCCGTCTTCGGAGCCATGACAGCCATCATCGCAAAACAAGGACTGGGCATATTAAAAACCTATTCCATCTTCATTGGTGAATTTTATTTCAGTCTTCTGTTATTGTGGACGATACTTTGTCTTGCCGGATTCATTGTCATTGGCAAACGGATCACCGACTTGGTCCAAAGAATTAAAGAACCAATCCTGCTGGCATTTTCCACCTCGAGCAGTGAAGCCGCCTTCCCGAAGACGATGGAGGAGCTTCAAAAGTTTGGCTGTAAAGACAAAATTGTAAGTTTTGTCCTGCCGCTGGGCTATTCATTTAATCTTGACGGCAGTATGATGTACATGACTTTTGCCGCTTTATTTATTGCACAATCCTATGGAATGGAACTGCCTCTGGCTACTCAGTTAAGTATGTTGCTGGTGCTCATGCTCACCAGCAAAGGTATCGCGGGGGTGCCACGTGCCTCCCTGGTGGTTATTGCCGGTACTTTGGCAACATTTAAGATTCCTGAAGCAGGCCTTGCGCTGCTGCTGGGCATTGACCCGCTTCTTGACATGGGTCGGAGCGCTACGAATGTAGTGGGCAATAGTATAGCCACGGCGGTGGTAAGTAAATGGGAAAATTCCCTTGAAAATCCTGCCTAGCTTCCACCTGATCAAATTAGAGGATTCAGCGTTTGGGTGAACTTAAAACCCCTAACTTTGTTTTCACTATTATAAAAAATATGGTCCAGACAGCACCTAAAGCCATTAGTATCTATTTAGAATCCAACCCGAACCCAAATTCGCTGAAGTTCGTGGTCAATTCCATATTGGTTCCTGAAGGTATGAGTTTTGACTTTCCCGACCAGGAAAGCGCTGCCAATGCATCCCTGGCCCAGGAACTTTTCATGTACCCTTTTGTGGAGCGGGTATTTTATATGAGCAACTTCATTACTGTAACCAAAAATGAAGGTGTGGAGTGGCTTGAAATTCAAACGACCCTTCGCGACCATATCCAGAAGTTTTTGGAATCAGGGAAATTGATAGTGGATGTAAAAACTCCTGATACTGCTCCTGCGGAAGAAGAGACCGAGACCATTAAAAAGATTAAAAACATTCTGGACGACTATATCCGCCCTGCGGTAGAACAAGACGGTGGTGCAATCACCTACCATTCTTTTCAGGACGGTATCGTGAAAGTCACGCTCCAAGGCTCTTGCAGCGGATGTCCTTCCTCAACAGTTACCCTCAAAGCGGGTATTGAAAATCTCTTCAAGCGGATGATGCCAGATGAAGTACAGGGCGTCGAGGCATTGGGATAGTACTGTGTAATTTAATCGTCGCTACTATCGTTTTTTGCATGCAGAACAGTCTTGACACCATCTACGGTCAGTGTGTATAGGTCATCACAGTCTGAGGCACCATAATCAATAGTTAATACTTTATTTTTCTTTATGTCTGTCAAATGTTTTATGCCGTTAGCGGGCACAAAACTTTTGCTGGCATCTGAACAGGATCTGAAATAAATGAGTGTCGTTGCTAAGGTCACTGTAAATTCCTTGCCATGACGATTGATACCCGATAAGATGTAGTCACCGTTCGGTCCTGTCGTGTGTCTGAACCGTTCATTGTCCACTGAATGAACCCAAACCCTTGTTTTATTTACCTTAAAGGATGCCGACGTACCATCGGGCCAGGTAAGAGTATGATCACCCGAAATATCCCATGTAACATTAAATATTTTTGGAGTGGCAAAAGTAAATATTGTGCATTTTAATGTTCGCGTTCCAGAAAACACAATGTCGTTCATGCTGTAGTTATTAAATGAGATGACGTGGGTAGATCCAGCCTGGTACCATTTCCCGCCGAACCATGTGATTACAATTGAGCCTTTTCTTTTATTTTGTTTAAGACCATCTACACACCCTCCCTCCGGAAAAGTAATCGTCAACTGTCCGGAAGTATGGTCAGCACTCACATTGGAGAAAACAATATTTGTCCCAGGGCAAGTAAGTCTATTATCCTTAAAAACCTCAGCCCGGCCACCGGAGGGGAGGCCAGAATCATTGAAGTTATTCAGTACTACGGAACCAAGGTCATCGAGTTCATCCGTAAGAACTGCCATCACTGACTCACTATTGGCAGTTTGTACATTTTCGTTTGAGACAACAGCAATTGGATTGGTGCCACAGGAAGAAACACAAAATGCAGCGGCTGCAAAAATTAATATCCGTAGGGGCCAATTCATGGATTTTAGCAGTTGATAGTGCTTTTATTGGGAAACAAAGGCAAATATAATACAAGTATCTCACCCGGGATCGCCCCGTGTGATTTTCAATAATCCAACGATGCCCTTAGAAATTAATTTCATTTTCCCTTTAGATATTTATTCAGGAATTTCAGCACTTCCACAGGGGCTTTGATATTATTTTCTTTTACAAATCCATGACCTTCATCCTGGAATATTACATTCTAATACTACTAGTTTTCCCTGTGCCATTTATACAACTGAAAAGTGGTAATTTTGGGGTCTATGATGACCGTGCAATCCTTTACATTCAATCCATTTCAGGAAAACACCTATGTCCTGTATGATGAAACATCAGAGGCTGTCATTATCGATCCGGGTTGCTATGAAAAAGAAGAGAAGGAAGAACTGAAGAATTTTATATCAGCAAAAAAACTGAACGTCAAATTTTTGCTGAATACACATGGCCACATCGACCATGTATTGGGAAATGCTTTTATTAAGGAATATTATAAAGTCCCTTTCTATGTACACACCATCGAGGTGCCCGTGCTGAAAGCTGTGAAAAGTTATGCTTCGAATTACGGATTCCCTCTTTACCAAGAGACATTGCCAGATGGTGAACTCAAGGAACATACCCCCATTTTTTTTGGCAACACTTCGTTAGAGGTCCTATTTCTGCCAGGACATTCCCCGGGCCATGTTGGATTTTATGCACAAAAAGAAAAGGTGTTGATCGGGGGCGACGTTTTATTTTATCATTCCGTTGGCCGTACCGATCTTCCGGGAGGAAATTCAAATACCTTGCTTTCGAGTATCCATCAAAAACTTTTTACACTTCCGAATGAGGTTATCGTGTATTCAGGGCATGGATCCACCACGACCATCGGTGAGGAAAAAGTTAATAATCCTTTTTGTGCACTTACTGTCTGATGAAGCTCCTCCGTCATTTACCGAATGCACTCACTTGTGGAAATCTCGCTTGCGGATGCGTGGGAATAATTTTCGCCCTGAACTATTCCACCGCGTCCGGCGCTTGGTTCGTATGGGCCGCCTGCCTCTTTGATTTTTTCGATGGGTTTACCGCCAGACTATTAAAAGTAAGTTCGCCCATAGGAAAAGAACTTGATTCCCTCGCTGATGTGGTAAGTTTTGGCGTGTTGCCGGCCATGGTAATGTTCCAGATGATCAGTGCGATTTCCCCTAGCGACCTGCTGCCTTATACAGCATTTATCCTTACTGTGTTCTCCGCGTTGCGCCTGGCCAAATTCAACGTAGATGAAAATCAAAAAGACACGTTCATAGGACTGCCCACCCCGGCAAACGCTTTGTTTATAACCTCCTTGCCTTTTTTGCATAGACCGTGGGACCTGGCCATCTCCAATGATCTCTTCCTGGTAGCCATTACCCTTATTTTTTCGTTCCTGCTTGTAGCCCCGATGGAATTGTTTGCCCTCAAAATGAAGGACCTCCAATGGTCAAGAAACCGGGTGCAGTTTACATTCATCGGCGTATCGGTATTACTATTAGCCTTGTGGCAGGCAGCGGCATTACCCTGGGTCATACTATTGTACATCCTGGGCTCGTTATTAAAGAATTGGTTAAAAATCTAAGATTTTTGAGGGCGTTTCCAATTATATTTTTGAGCCTTTTGGCGATGGTAACCTATGGACAAAATCCATCTGTCCTCTCGGCAGGAAAGTGGTTCAAAATTTCTGTCGCCAATGATGCCATCTATAAAATTGATTACAATTTTTTGAAGCGGGCAGGTATCAATCCGGATCAGGTTGATCCTAATAAAATTCAATTGTATGGCGGGCAGAACGGCATGCTGCCACAACCCAACAGCACCCCTCGATTGAACGACCTAAAGGAACTTTCAATTTACATTGTCGGCGCCGGCGATGGAAAGTTTAACAGAGAGGACTATATACTTTTCTTCGGACAAGGCCCCGATGCTTACCAATTACTGCCGGCTAAATCCGTCTTCAATTATCAAAACAACCTCTTTACCGACAAAAATTTTTACTTCCTTACCGTTGGAACTTCCAATGGTAACCGAATGGCCTCAGTGGTTAACATTTCTGGAAATTTTCCCCTCGTATCCGAGTATGACGATTTTGGTTATTACGAAACGAATCAACGCAACATGCTCCATTCGGGTCGTGAATGGTATGGAGAATTATTTGATACCAAGTCCGAATACACCATACGATTTGAAATGTCAGGTATCGTGGAGGGCTCTAACCTTAAGTTAATTTCAAATGAGATGGGTCAATCATTCAGCGCATCATCATTTCAGATTTTTCTTAATGATATAGCCATTACCCAGCACGATGTACCACCCGTCGCAAATTTACAGTACTCTGAAAAAGGCATTGAAGTGACCGATACATTAATTGTAAACGCCAGTCTGGTGGGCGCTTCCTCGCGAACTAACCAGGATGTCAAAATAAAATTTAATAAAGCTGCCTCCGGATTGTCGGTTGGCTATCTCAATTACCTCTTGCTGCAGTCCAAACGGAAGCTTGCGTTATCGGGCGATCAAACACTATTTCATTCATTAAAGAGTCTACAACAATCCGTTACACAATATTCCATTTCGGGTATTCCTTCCGGGGGAATGGTTTTCGATATCACAGATTCTTTTGATGCAAAAGTCCAGGAAATTTCCTTTGGGTCATCCGCCGTAACTTTTTCGGGCTCGTCTGACATTTTGAGAAAATACATCATTGTATCAAACAAAAATTATCCCGTTCCTGGTGAAGCAGGTAATGTGTCTAACCAAAACATACATGGTATCGCGTCCGTAAATCTGTTGATCGTCACCGCTCCGGAATTTTTATCCGAAGCACAACGATTGGCCGCTCACCGGCAGTCAAAAAGTTTCATCACGACCGCAGTGGTCACCACCCAGCAAGTGTACAATGAATTCTCAGGAGGCAAACAAGATGTTACCGCCCTCCGTGACATGGTAAAATATTTATACGATAAAAATACGGGCCTTAAAAGTCTATTACTTTTCGGCCGGGGCTCTTATGATTATAAGAATTACCTGCCCAACAATAAGAATTTTGTGCCTACGTATGAATCCCGCAATTCACTCAGTCCCCTGGAGACGTATTCGTCCGACGACTATTTTGGGTTTCTTGAAAACAACGAGGGGTTTTGGGGCGAAAATCCGCCGGAAGAGCATACCCTGGAGATTGGAATTGGCCGGCTCCCGATAAAAAAAATTGAAGAAGCCCAAACGGTGGTAGACAAAATTATCCAATATGAAAATCAGAATTGGGGAGACTGGCGCAAGAAAATCCTGTTCGTGGCCGATGATGGCGATTTCAATATTCACCAGATCCAGGCAGACCAACTAGCGCAAAGTATTGAAACCAATCATCCTGAATTTAATACCCAAAAAATTTACCTGGATGACTTCAAGCAAGTAATAAGCCCCATTGGTCAGGTATCCCCGGATGCGACCAATGCGTTGTCGCGAGGTGTCAGGGACGGCGTGGTCATTGTAAATTACACAGGACACGGTAATGAAATGCAATGGATGCAGGAAAGGATCTTTGATCAGATCGCTTTAGACAAATGGAAAACAGGGCCTCGTTATCCGCTGTTGGTTACCGCCACCTGTGAATTTGGAAGAAACGATGATCCGGATATTATTTCAACTGCTGAGTTGAGCCTACTAAGAAAAAATGGGGGATGTATCGGACTTGTTACCACGGCACGACCCGTGTACTCATCTACCAATTTCACTCTCAACATAGCATTCTATCAATCACTTTTTACAAAAAGTCTGAACCAGTTTCGCGACCTTGGCACAATTTTTCGCGATACGAAAAACAACAGCCTCAGCGGTATCTCCAATCGCAATTTTTCCCTGTTGGGGGATCCGTCCATGAAATTGGCAATGCCGACGTCCGACATCCGCGTTACGGGAACCACCAATCTGACCTCAGGTTCTGACACACTCAAAGCCTTATCGAAGGTGCGCGTTTCAGGCCAGGTGTATACCGATGGATTACCCAACCTGGGATATAACGGCACCCTGCAGGCAACTTTATTCGACAAGCTGACCCAACACATAACCAAAGGGGATGAAAATGCGCCTTTCAATTTTAGTACGCGCGACAATGCTATTTTCCGGGGTCAGGCCAGCATTCGGAATGGACAATTTGATATTGAGTTCATCGTACCAAAATCTATTGATCCTGCCGTTAGTTATGGGAAGTTGGCACTGTATGCATTTTCGGCGAGCGCCGATTTAACCGGTGAAAATAGTTTAATAAAGATTGGTTCTGCAGAAAAAAGTCCGGGCGCTGACACAAAAGGTCCTGTCATTGATCTCTTCATGGGCGATTCCACATTTGTAAGCGGCGGGATTGCCGGCAGCAGCAGTCGTATAGTGGCCATCCTGACAGATGCGAACGGGATTAATATTTCCAATTTTGTACCTCAAAATAGTATTACGGCTATCCTCGATGACACGTTAACCATTTCGCTCAATAAATATTTCCAATCGGATGCAAATAATTACCAACGGGGAAAAGTCAATTATCCCATTGATAATCTTAAGCCGGGCGGTCATCAGCTTACACTTCGAGCCACCGATACTTTCGGCAA
>JAYWDP010000032.1:0-2696 GCA_043779775.1 Cyclobacteriaceae bacterium | reverse complement strand
TCACTGCATTTATATATAATTGGGTATTTGTCGTCAAATCCCTAACATTGCACCGCTTTTTAGTTACCGCAGAGGGCCCTTAGCTCAGATGGTTAGAGCAGCAGACTCATAATCTGCAGGTCGCTGGTTCGATCCCAGCAGGGCCCACATTATTACGTTGATTAAGTTAAACCGATCGTCTTGGTCCACAGTACTATACAAAATCTGATTTTTGACCTGGGCGGCGTAATCATGGATCTCCATGTTGATCGGTCCCACCAGGCGTTTGCCCGGCTGGCCAATTGCCCGGTCGGAGATATACAATCGAAAATAGCAAAAGCCTCTTGCTTCATTGAACATGAAAAAGGACTGTTATCCGATGCCGACTTCCGGGATGAGGTGCGCGCCATGCTTCAAATAAATTTACCGGATGTAGAAATAGATACAGCCTGGAATGCGATGCTTGGGGATATCCCCCTCGAACGCCTCCAATTATTGAAGAGGTTGCGAAAGGATTTTAAGGTTTTTCTTTTGAGCAATACCAATAGTATCCACCTTCCCCGTTTTAGCGAAACGGTTAAGTCAAACAGCGGAGAAACTTCTCTTGATCCTTTTTTTGACAAAGCCTACTATTCCCACGTGATGAAGATGAGAAAACCCGATGAGAAAATCTTCCGGTATGTCCTTGACCAAAACCAATTGGTCGCCGAGCAGACGCTCTTTTTGGACGATTTTCCGGTCAATCTGGTCGGCGCGGAAAAAACCGGAATTAAAACCTTTCACGTTCTGGGTCCGCAGTCTATCTTTTCGCTCTTTTCATGAGTCTTAAAATCAGAGCTTTTGTCATTCACGGCGGGCTGTTTATCGTCACCTTGATCACCACTACCCTGGGCGGGGCGGAGTGGACTTTTGGAAAATCGCTCTTTAGCCCGGGTTATTCGTGGTCTGATTTTCAGAGCGGATTACCTTACTCGGTTTCTTTTTTGGGCATTCTCACTGTCCATGAATTTGGCCATTACTTTACAGCAATGTATTACCGAGTAAAAGCGACGCTGCCGTACTACATTCCGTTGCCCTGGTTTATCTTTCCGCTGGGTACGATGGGCGCGATCATCCGTATTAAAAGTCACGTCAGTTCAAAACAGCACCATTTTGATATAGGCATTGCCGGCCCTCTGGCCGGATTTGTGCTGGCAATCGGAATCTTGTGGTATGGGTTCACCCATTTGCCTCCCCCGGAATATATATTTCAGATTCATCCCGAGTATGCAAAGTACGGCCTGGACTACGCCAATTTTGTTTACCGGCCCGAGATCATTCAGAAGGGGGTCGTGGACATTTCAATAGGCAAGAATTTGATTTTCCAGTTCTTTGAGGCCTTTGTGGCGGATCCGGCGAGGATCCCCAATGTTCATGAAGTCATGCATTATCCTTTCCTGTTTGCCGGATTTCTCTCGCTCGTGTTTACCAGCATCAATTTGCTTCCGATCGGACAATTGGATGGAGGTCATGTTCTTTATGGCTTGGTGGGCCATCGCCTTCATCGCCTCATCGCTTCCATTATCTTCTTCGCATTTCTCTTTTTCGCCGTGTTGGGTATCGTTTCCCCGACAGAACCCGTAGATGATCTGATATGGGAAATCCCTTTATTAATTGGATTTATTTACATGTGCCTGACTGGTTTAAAATGGGATTGGAAGAATACGCTATTGGCATCTGTTATTGTGTTTACCATTCAATATCTTTTGAAAATATTTTTTCCTGCACTGCACGGCTACGGAACCTGGATGCCCTTCGCCTTTATCATCGGTCGATTTATCGGCATACCCCACCCGCGTTCCGAAATTGAAAATCCGCTTAACCTGGGAAGAATAATTTTGGGATGGCTTGCCCTGGCAATTTTTGTGTTGTGCTTTGCACCCAATCCGATATTCTGACCACTGACCACTGATACACGCTGATCTTTCTGATTGCCTGATTTCAATTTCAGATTGGCACGACTTTGTCATTCTTAATACAACCCGGGGTTAAAGCCCGGGGCTAACTTATCAGCGCAATCTGATCAATCTGATCAATCTGTGTCAATCAGCGGTTCCGATTACCGATTATCCACCGACGTCACGGGCGTACGATTATTTTTTGAAAGGTATATTTCCCCCTGATGTAAGTTTTCAGAATATAGATTCCCGGATAGGCATGGTCCATCTCTATTTTTGTTTGATGATCATTTGATTCTTTTGAGAAACTGATCGGCCTGCCGGCCAGATCAACCATTTCCAGATATTCCGGTTCGCCGGATAAATAAAATATGCCTGTGTTGGGATTGGGAAAGGCCTGGATAGTTTGAATTGCCTCAGGAAGCCCGGTTACGATCCCTCCCTTTCCAAACACGGGATGGATCATGATACTTCCTCTTTCGTTGAGGTTTTGTTCCCAGGCGCCGTTGAGATTAAAGAAAATCTTGTCGCCCGAGTCGGTATTCTTATCCCAACCAATTGGAATGCTGGCGGTTGACGATTGTTTCCAGCCGATATAAAAACTTCCCTTAACGCCAACGGTATTTACGTTCAACCTATAGCGCCGAAAGATATCCATCTCGGACCGGTCGACGGTGATATTTGACTTATATAGAATAGATTGTTGCGTATCACTGAGGTCACTGAGGATTCTTAACTCGATAATCTGGTTTGTCTCGTCACCGAACCGCGGAAAGTATA
>JAYWDP010000031.1:0-7890 GCA_043779775.1 Cyclobacteriaceae bacterium | reverse complement strand
GCTCCACCGGCCTGGTCCGCCCCACTGCAAAAGCTTGGTATGGTTACCGATGCAGCATGGGTGAATCTGGATGATGATAGGTTTCCTGACTTGGTTGTTATTGGTGAGTGGATGCCGGTCACAGCTTTTAGAAATGACGGTAAGTCATTAATAAGACTTGACTCTCTACCGGGACTAGGTCATTCCAACGGTTGGTGGAACCGGATTAAAGCCGCTGATATTGATCAGGATGGTGATTTGGATTTTATTCTTGGCAACCTGGGAAATAATTCGAAATTCAAACCCACGGCTAAAGCTCCGATTAAACTGTATGTAAATGACTTTGATCAAAATGGATCAATCGATCCAATCTTTGCTTTCATAAACAACGGGAAGGAATATCCTTATGCATTGCGACAGGATATTGTCAAACAGATGAGTAGCCTGAAGAAGAAGTTTCTTTTTTACAAAGACTATGCGGGTAAGACTGTTCAGGAGATCTTTGATCCGAAGTTACTCGCTTCGGCAACGGTTCTTGAGTTTGATACCCCCGAATCTATCGTATTGCTCAATAAGGGTCACGGAACTTTTGAAAAACGTGTACTCCCTTTTCAGGCTCAACTGGCTCCCGTTTTCGGTATTGAAGTTGTGGATGTGAATGGGGATAAAACCAATGATATAGTACTGGGAGGTAACTTATTCGCGGTGAAACCGGAAGAGGGTCGATATGACGCTTTGTTGGGGCAGGTTATTGTAACTGACAAGGACCTTAATTTCAAGCCACTTGACACGAAACATTCCGGACTAAAAATTTATGGTGAGGTGAGAAAGATTGTGGTGCTTCAAGCGAAAGGCAAGCGGCTGCTAACCTTTGTAAGAAATAATGGCACAATCAAATTTTATGAACTCCAAAAATAAGGAAAGGTGATTATGAAATGGATTTGGATTTTAATGATGGTTGTTGTGACAGCCTGTAGCACAAAAGAGGACAGGAAATTCAGGATAATACCCTCTGCCGAGTCAGGCATAACATTTAGGAATACCCTAAAAGAAACTGTTGAGTTCAACATATTTAACTACATGTATTTTTATAATGGGGCAGGTGTGGCGGTGGGTGACCTGAATGGCGATAACCTTCCTGATATTTATTTTACGTCCAATCAGGAGGACAACAAATTGTATCTCAACCAGGGAAATCTCAAGTTTAAGGACATTACAGCAGCAGCAGGTGTAGCAGGGTTTGATGGATGGGCAACCGGTGTGAGTATGGCGGACATAAACGGTGACGGCATGCTGGATATCTATGTTGGGTATATTGGGGACTATCTTATATACAAGGGAAGGAATCAGCTATTTATTAATGAAGGGATGGATGCCAATGGAATTCCAAAGTTCACTGATCGTGCGATGGAATATGGTTTAGACATGGTGGGCTTTGCTACGCAATCAGCTTTTCTGGATTATGATCGCGATGGAGATCTTGATTTGTACATGATGAATCATTCCATTCACCAGAATGGTACGTTTGGTCCTGCTACGCTTCGAAAGCAAGATCATGAACTGTCTGGCGATCGCCTCATGAGAAATGATGGAGGAAAATTTATTGAAGTAACCAAGGAAGCGGGCATTTATAAAAGTGTAATCGGCTATGGACTGGGTCTGGTGGTATCAGATGTGAACCTGGACGGCTGGCCTGATATTTATGTTGGAAATGACTTTCATGAAAATGACTATTTGTATATCAATCAGAAGAATGGAACTTTTATAGAGTCGTCAGAGAAAATCATGATGCACACCAGTCGGTACACGATGGGTGTTGACTTCGCTGATTTCAACAATGATATGTTTCCTGACCTTATCGCGGCTGACATGCTCCCGGCAGATCCCAAGATTTTGAAGGCCTCACAAGCTGAGGAGCCTTATGACATTTTTGAGTTCAAGCTGAATTATGGATATAGTTATCAGTATGCCCGCAATATGCTTCAATTGAATCAAGGAAATGGAAAATTTAGTGAAATCGGTCTGTACGCTGGCGTGTCTGCATCTGATTGGAGCTGGTCAGCCTTGTTTGCAGATTTTGATCTTGACGGTAAGAAAGACATCTACATTTCAAACGGAATCATGCGCCGGTCCAATGACATGGACTACATCAATTTTGTTTCGGTCGACTCCATTCAAATGCGATTAAAATTTGAGATGAATGAGAAGATGCTAAGTATCATCAAGAAGATGCCACAGGTAAAAATTCCCAACTACCTGTTTATGAATAATGGTGATTCTACTTTTACCAACAAGGCAACGGAATGGGGTTTGGACAAGCCATCCTACTCCAATGGAACTGCCTATGCTGACCTTGACAATGACGGTGATCTGGACCTGGTAACCAACAACGTTGAGGATGAAGCTTTTTTAATTGAGAACCTGGCCAGAAATCAAAAATCAGATTCCATGAATCACTTCCTGAGAATTTCATTTAAGGGAGATCGGTTGAATCAATACGGCCTGGGTTCAAAAGTGATTGTTTACTCAGGAAGCAAGTCCCAGATACAGGAAGTATCTCCGGTCAGGGGATATCAAAGTTCAGTGGACACCCGTCTGACCTTTGGAACGGGCAAGCAAACGAAGGCAGACTCTGTTCTGATCATTTGGCAGGATGATTCCTTTGAAACCCGCAAAGACGTGGCCGTCGACCAGGAGATCGTTGTCAGTAAATCAAATGCTGTTGGAAAATTCAACTACGGGATATTTCACAATGAGCAACCGATTTTCAGAGAGACCACCAGTGAACTAGGAATCAACTTCAAGCACCGCGAGAATAAGTTTGTTGAATTCACCCGGGAGGCATTGTTGCCGCATATGGTGTCTGCGGAAGGGCCTGCTGCGGCCGTAGGAGACGTAAATGGGGATGGCCTGGACGATATCTTTATCGGAGGCGCAAAGTGGCAGGAAAGCGGATTATTTGTTCAAAACAGCAAGGGATCATTCTCAAAATCCTTGCAGCCGCAGATTGCAATGGATAGTACCAATGAAGATGTTGACGCTGTCTTTCTTGATATTGACAATGATCAGGATTTGGACTTGGTGATTGCTAGCGGCGGAAATGAATATAATGATTCTTCTATATTCAGACAGCCCCGTTTATTGGTCAATGACGGCAAGGGAAACTTTTCCAAGTCCAAAGGCCTTCCTGATCTTTACCTCACAGGATCTTCAGTGAGTGTGGCGGATTTTAACGGCGATAATTACAAGGATATTCTGGTCACGGCGCGGTGCATTACCAACCGTTTTGGTATTGAACCCCAAAACTTCCTCCTTCAGAATGACGGCAAGGGAAATTTCTCAGATGTAACTCATATTACCGCCCCGGTGTTGGAAAAATTTGGATTCATTAAGCAGTCTTTATGGGCTGATATCGACGGTGATAAAGACCCTGACCTCTTACTGGCCGCTGAGTGGAAGCCTATTACTATCTTTATCAACGAGCGAGGCACCCTGAAGCCGCTGGAGGGTGAAACGTCCGGACTGAAGAACACCAATGGTTGGTGGAACACGATAGAGGTAGCGGATATGGACGGCGATGGTGATTTAGATTTTTTGGCAGGGAATCTTGGACTGAATTCAAAGCTAAAAGCTTCAGTCAACGAGCCTGTTCGGATGTATGTGGGGGATTTTGATTCGAATGGTTCTGTGGAACAAGTCTTATCACATTATCTCGCAGGGAAAGAGTTCCCCTTTAACACCCACGACGAAATGATGAAACAAATGCCTGGATTGAAGAAGCGATACCTTTCGTATTCAAAATATGCAGAGGCCACCTTACATGATATCCTGGGTGAGAAAGCCCTGGAAGCGGCTCTAAAATTTGAAGTGTTCGAGTTTAGAAGTGTTTATGTAGAGAATCTGGGTGGTTTAAAATTCAAGGTAACCCCATTGCCGCCAGCGGTTCAATTCTCAACTGCAAACGCAATGGTGACGGATGATTTCAATAAGGATGGCAATTTGGATGTACTGGTAGGTGGTAACTTCTACCTGAATAACATTCAATTGGGTCGCTATGACAGTAGTTTGGGGACGGTCCTGCTTGGAAATGGAAAAAATGGGTTTAGCGCGCTGAGCCCAAAAAGCTGTGGTTATGTCGTCACCGGAGAAGTACGTAAACTTAAAAAGGTAGTGGTAAATGGAAAATCTCAGTATATATCCTTTCGAAACAATGACCGCTGTACGTCATTTACTTTATTTCCAAATTAGGGGACTACAGTAAACCGATGCCTAACGGTGAAGGGTCCATTTTCTTTTGAGATTCCCTGGACCATAATTTCAAAATCGCCAGGAACATCAGATGTAAAGAAATCAATATCTGAGCTTCTGTTAGCCAATTTGAGTGAAGGAATCCAGACCAGTTGAACGCGGTAATCCGGAATGCGCTCAAGGCCAGCATGCGTAGAATTGTAGTTAGGCGCAAAGTATAATTTGGAAGGTTGCAAGCCTTCATAATTGAATTGACTTTCAGAGGGTAGGTAGAGTTTTCGAAAATCTCCTTCGAATGTTTCAAGACTGATGATACCATTCATTGTTGAGGGTCCAAGGAAATACTTCTTAGTTACGATTTCAATCTTTTTCAGGAGTTGAGGACTATAGGACATCACCGTCTTGCTATCCTTGATTAATATTCCATCCAGTAGGATGATGGGGTCACCGTTGAAGGGAAGGCGGGTCTTACCATCCATGACTTTCAATTCATAGTTTTCACCCCGCTTCTTTACTATCACCTCAAGGATGTATTCCCTGAATACATCTTCCATAGTAGGAAATCGTGTATAGGCGTCCAGAAGATATACCTTGTCGGGGTTGTTGTAGAAGCGTCCTGGATAGCTACTGATCGTTGAGTCGCGTTTCATGTTATAGTAAGAGTTCTCGATCTGTGAGTACACACTTCGCTTTTCAATGGTTCGGGTAAACGAAGGATTAAATCTGAAGGGTGTGGGCAAGAAGCCTGTATAGGCTTCCAGGAAATCTTTATTCAGAATTACGCTCACTGCGGAATCTGACTTATCGACCTGAATGACCAGGTGCCTGGAAAGTTGGAGAGACTCTATTATAAAATTGAATTTACCTTGCAGGTCTGACCGCGCTGCGTGAAAATAGTATTCCTTGCTCGGCACGGAGAGAAATACGAGTTTTTCCGCGAGTGGTTTTCGTTCAGCATCGGTGATGGTTCCTGTGATAAGTTTCCCTCTCAGTTCAGGAAGATATTTTCCTGAACTGCCACCTGTTTCGCTCCATGCAGAAGATTGATATTGTGAACCAACAACCTCGCTGATCGGGTGGACTCCAACAGAAAGATTCCCGATGAGCTCGGAGTTGGAAACAATTGTTACAGTTACCTTCTCGCGAGTTGAATAGGATTCTCTTTTGGTACGCAGTGAAACAATTTGTTCTTGTGGTTCTGAGGCAAGTTTGAAATTAGATTGCGTTGAATCGGTGACATTGTTAAAGTTTGTCTGCATTTGGATTCGAAAGGGATTGATGATGGTTATCTCCTTTCTGAAGAATCCGCGATAACTGAAGTTCTTCATCCATTGGGTGTAAGCGATAATGGTATAGTGATCGGATTCCAGTTTGGAGGTAAGGAAAAAGTCACCGGCACCCTCTCCATCGGTGAGTCCGACTTTTGCCTGCAGAACAGACTTCCCTTCACTACTGATCACTTCAATGTATGCTATTTTACTCAGTGTCGATTTTTCCGAATTTGCATATTGGCAGTACAGCTTAAAGAATAGGGTCTCTCCCGTAAGAAGAAAATCAGCGTTGGTATGTAATGTGATCTTCTCGGCAGGAAGGTCAGTCTGAGGATATGCCCAGCATAATTTGAGCAGTAACAGTGCGACCAACATAAGTCTTGCTTTCTTCATAGTTAAAATCATTGCCAGAAGTCAGGTATCATGTTAGACCCATCGCGGGTACAATCGCAGCATGTTTTAGGCCAGACTATGTAGAAAGAACCCAATTCATCTTCCCCTGCTGCTACAATTTCCTGAGTCAATGAATTGACGGTCATGTATTGGCCGATTTTATCGAAGGGTATGAAAGCAGGATTTATGCTGCCACAAACGCCAAAGTAGTCGATCGGTTGAAATCTGGCAGCAGCAAAGTCGTGGGGTACAAAAAAGACTCTTTTAGTTTTTATCACGCCTGCGTCAAAGTAACCAAGCACTGTTTCGCCGGAATTCCCGATGGCATACACGTTACCTTTTACAATCCCTGGCTGAATATCGAACAGGGTTCCCTGGCTCTCATTGATTTTCTTTAGTTGGTTCCAGTAGCGGTACATCGGTTCATCAAGAGGATATTGCCTTACCAAAATGCTGTATTTGACAACCAGATCGCGACCGTCTGCCGGGATAAATTTAAGGGGAAATGCTTTCACACCGGGTTGTTCAAGATGACTGTTATCCTGTATAAGTGTAACTCTTGATGTGTCACTGTGCCAGCAACGATCCACAGGCAATTCCCTGATATTGACGTTGTTTCCCCCAAGCCAGATAAACCTGGATGGGTAAGGTGTCTGAATTTCATAAGTGTATTCGTATTCCCAACGATAATAAGTGGTAAGCCTGGATGGATCCGGAGAGTCGAGATAGATCTGGATGCCATCGGATGCGTAGGGCTCTGGTGAGGGATAAGTTGCATAGATGGACCCGATTTCGGGCACATCCTTGAGTTTAATCTCTTCAGAAGTATAGGACTTACCTTCTTTTGTGGTAATCCGAAGTTGATACGATCTTCCTACGATACCAGCGAAGGGTAGCGTTAAGTAGATTCCCGATTGAGACTCAATGGTCTGGAAAACACTTCCTTGATCATCGTGAACGGTTACCGTCGCACCACTTTCAGGGAGAAACTGTTGCACATTCAACGGTGAGGTTCTTGAAATCCTGATCACTTGTTGCTTGAAGTCTGAGGAAATATATCCTTCTATGACCAGTGCCTGATCATACTTAATGGAAGTGAGGGGCACAGAATCAACACAACCAACAACAGATGTTAAAATCAGTACCAATGATTTCCAGTGGTTCCCCATAGCTAGAACTTGAAGTTGTAAGTAATGGTGGGAATAGGAGCGCCAAATATGGATAATTGATAGCCAGAGATTACACCATCCTTGGCGGTGAAGTATATGGAATAGGGATTGTGTCTGCCGAGTGCGTTATATATGGAAATCGTCCAGAATCCGTGGGCCAGTTTTTTAATCTTGTGATTGCCCTCAATGTTGAAACCAAGGTCAAGTCGTACATAATCAGGAATCCGGAACGCATTTCGGTCAGAATAATTGATCTCATAATTCACACCTAATTTGTAAAGTCCCACCGGATACGTAATGGGACGTCCTGTACTATACGTAAAGTTTGACGAAAAACTGTACCTGCGTGTGATCCTATAATTAAATACAACATTGAAACTGTGAGGCTTGTCATAGCTGGCGGGAAACCATTCTCCTGCATTGATGGTCTCATCTTTAAAGGGACTGGTCATTTGCAGTAAGGTGCGTGAGTAAGAGTAACTAACCCAGCCATTCACTTTACCACTTTTCTTCTTGAGGAGCAACTCAATGCCGTAGGCTTTCCCCTTTCCCTGCAGTATATCCTGTTCAATATGCTGATTAAGAATCAACTCCGAACCGATTTTATAGTCAAGGACATTTTGCATCTCCTTATAGTAAGCTTCCAGAGATGCTTCTATATTATTTCCAAACAGATTCTTATAGAAGCCGGCTGAAATCTGATCAGCAATTTGCGGAAGGATGTTGGGGTCGGATAGCGTCCAGATGTTAGTAGGGGATACGGATACCGTATTGGAAAGCATGTGGATGTATTGTCGTGTGCGGTTGTAACTTACTTTGACAGATGATTC
>JAYWDP010000030.1:0-2708 GCA_043779775.1 Cyclobacteriaceae bacterium | reverse complement strand
CTAATCCAATTTCAACACTCGACCGATCTTGTTTTTGCTGCCGGCATTTACCTTCAACCCCAGGTCATCAACTTTCCTATTTTTCGATGATTGTGTCGGTTCGTTCGTGTGATTCATGAAGTATCCTTCCAGTCAGGTTATGCAGGGTTAACGAGGCATCCTGGGAGTCACTGTTTTAAACATGAATCTCAGCTTTCCTTTAAAGGGACTGCCATGGTCTAAAAGATAAAAATGCTCCTGACTTATGCCTCCTGGATCAACTGGTTTTACTTCCCCACAAATGTGAATGTAGAAGTCTTTCCTGTACCCGGATCCAGATAAGAGATTTTTAATGCCGTGGAAGTCAATTCAAGAATATTGTAATCAATGTTGCCACCGGTTTTATTTATGTTTAGAAGACTCTCATTTGTCCCATAGATATCCCAGCTACCGGTTTCAGTGACTTGGTCCAGAGAGCATAAAATGCTTCCATAGGTTATTGTTAACGTTTTGTTTTTTGAAAAAATTATCAGATCATCGACATCGCAGGCTGCAATAAGTTCGGTAGCATCAAGTTTTTTAGAAGTGAATGCCCACCCACCTGCCCTTGTCACCAGGTCAGTTTTGGTGGGAGCAGGATCTGATTTACTGCAACTGAAAAGCAAAGACAAGGCAGCAATCGTGACAAGAGCATACAGTTTCTTTTTCATAAGTAAATGTGTTTAATCTCCTCTTTTTCGACCAAGGATTTTCTCTGAAGCTTTGACGAACTTACCGTGATCTTATTCCTCCCACACCATCATTTTTGTGAATGGGGTCCTTTTCTTTGCGGAAGTGACGACTTACTTTGCGAACGAATCCCGACGGTGGACAAATGCACTCAGTGCCTGGACCCTGGCATCCCGTTTTCAGGGATATTGTGGCATACTCCGGGTTGAAAAAATGTCTACCTTTTAGCTCTACTTTGAGCCTCAACTCTCTCATTCGTTCGTATGAACCGCGAAAAAATCAAAATACTGGTAGTAGAAGACAACCCGGTGGTGGCCGAAGACCTGAAGGAAACTTTAGGGCGCTACGGCTACGACGTGGTCGCCGTGGCCGATAATGGTAAAGGTGCGCTGGAGCATGTTAAAAATTATGATCCCGACCTTGCCTTGCTGGACATCCACCTGAAAGGCGATATCAGCGGCATTGACGTGGCACAAATCATCCACGACCAATATGCTTTCCCGTTCATTTATCTAACGGCCTACTCCGATAATGCGACTTTTGAAGAAGCAAAGGATACCCAGCCGAATGCCTATTTGGTGAAGCCTTTCAATGAAAAGGAGTTGAGAATGGCTATAGAACTGGCCGTATTCAATTACAGTGCCAAAGAAAATGGAGGTGAAGGCACACCTTTTATTCAAGACGCACAACAGGATTTCCTTGTGCGTCATTCCATTTTCATTAAGGAGGGCAAACACTTTGCAAAAGTGCTGCTGAAAGACGTGCAATACATCGAAGCCTTTGGAAGCTACTGCAAACTTTATTCCGGGGAGAAAGTATTTACCATTTCGTGCAATCTGAATACGATCATGCAAAAAATTTCCGAGCAGGAATTTGTACGGATTCACCGGTCCTACGTAGTAAACCTGCAGCACGTATCCGGCATTAACGGTGACCACATGGAAATAAACGGTACCAACCTTCCAGTGGGCTACACCTACAAGAAGATGCTCATGGAAAAACTTCGGTTTGTGTAAGACCTCAGTAACCCGTTTGTCCCAGCACCAGAACTGTATTTTGAACAGGCCGCCATGAGACGGCCTGTTTCATTCTTGACCGATGAAATAATACAAGACGGGTCCGAAAATCATTAAAATAGTGAGCGCCGTACCTTCATCAGAGAACAGCAAGTGCACGATAATGACAAGAGCCAAGAATATCCCTGCAATCAGGAATACCTTACTTCTCTTCAATGAAATGGATGGGATGGTAAAATAATACAAGACAGAGCCAATGACCAGTAAAATAGCCAACCCAAAGTAGTCTGTACTAAGCAAGTGGACTGGCACAGCAAGTGTGGAAAGTACGGTTGCAGCCAAAATCACCTTACTTCCTTTCGAGGGCATCATAAAATAATACAATACAGGTCCAAGTGGAAGAAACATCATGGCGGCTACAATCCAAGGTATTTTATTTTCAATGGCAATTGAGCTGTTCCATATCCAGGCTGCCCCAAGGAGATAAAAAAAAGCGGCAACTAGAACTAAAATCACTTCCCCTCTCTTCGAGGGCATTGCTGGGATATTGAAGGATTGAGAAGACTTTTCTCCTGCTTCAGCATAGGATGGTGTCTTCAAGCTTGCCAGCAAGTCGCGGACCGCATTAGCCACCTTATTGATCTGATCCCGGTAAAACAAGACATGGTGAATCTCTTTCACATCATCATCCCTACTCCGCAGAGGGCGGTTGACTCCGGGCGATCTAAAAATAAAATCAATGGCCCGCATGACACCGCCACTCTCCTTCTCAAAAAGTGTCTGATCGGCTGGATCGAGCTCGTGAATGCGAATAGGCAATATACGGCTTGCCATGTTGCCATTGGCGAGCCTGACATTCAGTGTGTAGGGATCATTGCTGGCCAGGCTCTTGAACGCAAGGAACTCGTTGACCCAGGCAAAACTGGTTTGGTCACAATAGGTTTGGGAGATGACGGGAATAAAGATCAGGCACTTGAGTTTGCC
>JAYWDP010000029.1:0-2713 GCA_043779775.1 Cyclobacteriaceae bacterium | reverse complement strand
CCATCGCAAAATAGGCCCCCGATCTTTCCACGGCAGCAATACCTCTTCCAATACCTTTTTTCTTCGTTGCATGCCAGTTGGTTTTTTGTGCAACGCTTTCCAACACCCGTCGATACCTGGGATGGTCAAGCATGTCCAGCCGGAATTGGAGCGGATCTTTGCCTGCTTGATGGGCCAGTTCATCGATAAAGCATTCATGAGCAAATGGATTGGTTGAGTGATAGACACCTCTCCAATAGGAAATAGGAATGTGCCTCTTTTTGAGTATGCCCCTGACGGAAAGATTGGGAATCTGGAAATCCGTGTTTATGCCACCCATTAACATACGACCGGCTTTCATGTTCGGGCCCGTCTGGTTTTGAATTTCCTGGGCGATCACTTTGTGTTCAAGTGCCGTTACTTTGCCCTTGTCATCGATGACGGCACGGCACACATTCAGGCTGCATGCCCTGAAAGGCCCTTGGGTTTGGTCATCTTCCCGGGTCCAAATCACTTTTACCGGCACACCGGATTTTTTAGAAAGGTCTGCGGCTTCTTCCACGACATCGGTCATGGACCTGCGTCCAAAACCACCTCCCATAAACGTATAGTTGATCTTTACCTGTTCCTCCGAAAGGTTATAGATTTTGGCAAGGAATGAACGGATGCCATTGGGATTCTGTGTGGAACCCCAAAACGTTGCTTCTTTATCGGTAACACTTACGATGGCATTCATCGGCTCCATGGGCACGTGTGCCTGATACGGTGTTTCATAAGCTGCTTCAATGATGTTCTTAGCATCCTTGAAAATGCTTTTCACATCTCCTTTACCAAACAGCTCATCACCATCTCCTTTAGCTCCTTCATAAGAATCAGCCAATATGGTTTCACCGGAAATATTTTCAAGGCCTTGTGTGTCCCATTGTATTTTTAGCGCTTTTCTTGCACGGAGGGCATACCAGTAATTGTCGGCCAGAACGGCAATACCTTCTCTCTTCTGGCTATACACCTCGCGTGAGGTCTGAAAAACAAAACGCACACCTTGCATTTTTAACACTTCATCTTTGTTGAAGGCCATCACTTTTCCAAGGAACACGGGTGACCGTTCAATGGATGCAAATAACATTCCAGGTACGGTAATATCAATCCCGAATTTTGCCTCCCCATTTGTTTTCAGCGGAATGTCTTTCCTGGCGACCGATGTGCCGATGATAGTAAATTCACTGCGCTTTTTAAGAGGAGGGTTGTCTGACGGTGTAATCTTTCCTGCCTCTTCAACGAGCTCTCCATAGGCGAACACATTTCCTGATTTATTAACCACAGTTCCATTCGTTGCCCTGCATTCATCGATGCTGATCTTCCACTTGTTGGCAGCTGCCTGCCTGAGCATCTCCCTGGCAGCGGCCCCCATTTTTCTGAGTTTTTCAAATTCTGTTTGTATGCTTCGGCTGCCTACCACCATTTGATTTCCATATAATCCCTGGTTGGCTGCGGAAGGTCGTATTTCCACCTTGTCCATACTCACCTCCAGTTCTTCCGCCAATATCATCGGGATGGATTGATAGGTACCTTGGCCCATCTCAGGTCGATGATTGAAAAGCACGATACTTCCATCGGTACCGATGGCGATAAATTGATTCAGATCAACCTTGGAAGGATCGGAGGTAAGGCCTGATATCAGTTTTTCCTTTCCTGATGCATCAGGAACGTAGCCGATGGCAAGAAAAGCTCCGGCGGCAGAAGTCAGAAGGATGAATTTTCGTCTGGAGATCGTTTCCATAATTACATTTTTGAAGCTTGTTTGATCGCTCTCTTGATTCTTGGATAGGTTCCGCATCGGCACAGGACCGAGCCCATGGCGGCATCAATATCTCCATCCGACGGATTTGGGTTTTTCTTTAGCAATGCGGCAGCACTCATGATTTGACCGGATTGGCAGTAACCACACTGTGGAACCTGTTCGGCTATCCAGGCCAGTTGAACCGCATGATCATTATTTTCAGAAAGTCCTTCAATAGTGACAATTTTTTTGCCTACAGCAGATGAAGAGGGAATAGCACATGACCGCGCAGGGACACCATCCAAATGCAAAATGCAGGCCCCACATTGGGAAATACCACATCCGAATTTTGTACCGGTAAGCCCGATAAAGTCACGGATAGCCCACAGAAGGGGCATTTGTGGATCTATATCAATTTCCCTTGCTTGTCCATTTACATGCAGTAATATTTTTGACATGATCGTGGTGAATTAGTTGGCCAAATAAATATAAACAAAACTAAAGCTAAAGTTTATTTGATCAATTTACTTTTTGTTAATGATCGTGTGCAACGGCAATTGCTTTTTGTAATCTGTTCCAATTAGTTTCGTTAGGTACAGTGCATTCAGAGCCAAGTATGAATTTTCTGGGCGCATTTTTAATTATCTCTTTTACTTCTTTTTCAATTTCTTCGGGAGTGCCTTTGGATATAATCCCTTTTTTTGGCATGCCTCCCATTGCAGGGCGCTTGAACATTGCCGAAATTTCGTTCCATGAAAGTAATTTGTTGGTAAGTTGTGGATTACAATTTACCACTTGCCCTGGGTAGTCGAGCACAGCATCATAGGACGCGTAGGCGTCATTGTAGTCGCAAACATGGAGTATGTTGAAAGGACAACGTGAGACAATTTCATTCATCCCTACAAGATCAGAGGGTTTCACATAGTTATGAAAAAGTGAAACGTTCTTAAATTG
>JAYWDP010000028.1:0-2716 GCA_043779775.1 Cyclobacteriaceae bacterium | reverse complement strand
ATGGGTGTGCAGTTTCATCCGGAGAAGAGTCATAAGTATGGAATGAAATTGTTATCAAATTTAGCGAACAATTTTCAATGAGGCGTGTAAGAGTCATTCCGGCCTTGCTGATTCAAAAGGGTGGTTTGGTGAAGTCCATCAGGTTTCGGGACCACAAATATGTTGGTGACCCGATTAATGCCGTAAAAATATTCAATGAAAAGGAAGTGGATGAAATCGTGGTTTTGGATATTTCGGCTAGCGCAGAAGATCGCCCTCCGGACAGTGCGGCTATCAGGAAGATAGCGAGTGAAGCTTTTATGCCCTTGGGCTATGGTGGCGGTATTACCCGGCTGGAGGAAATAAGGGAATTGATTGCAGCGGGAGTTGAGAAGGTTATTCTGAATTCAGCAGTGGTTAGGAATCCGCGGTTGGTCGCCGAGGCAGCAGCCTACGTAGGGAGACAAAGCATTGTGGTTTCCATGGATATAAAGAAAAACTTTTGGGGAAGGTACCGGGTATTCATTAAAAACGGGACAAAGAATGCGAATCTTGATCCGGTGCAACATGCCAGGCAGATGGAAGAACTTGGTGCGGGTGAATTACTATTGAATGCAATTGACCGGGATGGCACTTTTGGAGGGTATGATCAGGAGTTGATCGAATTGATATCTTCAGCGGTGAACATCCCCGTGGTGGCGATCGGGGGAGCAGCTTCAGTGGAGGATTTTGCAAAAGCTATTCAATCGGGTGCATCAGCGGTTTCAGCCGGAAGCATGTTTGTTTTTCAGGGCCCCCACAGAGCCGTTTTAATTAGCTACCCGGGTCAAAAGGAATTAAAGGAAAAGCTTTTCTCACTGATGAATTAATAATGTAAGGCCCATGGTGTTAAGAAGCGAGGACCCCGGTTACAGGCAATGTACTTTCACGGTAATGGACAATATCGCCGATCCCGATATCAGCTTCGATGATTATGGTGTATGTAATTACTACCACGACTATAAGGCTGCGGAAAAAAATGTATTTACGGCTGGAGAAGGTCAGCTAAAACTGAACCAGTTGAGAGATAAGATTGTGGAGCGGGGGCGGGGAAAAAAATACGACTGCCTGATAGGTCTCAGTGGGGGCGTCGACAGCACCTACGTCGCTTTTCTGGTAAAAAAACTTGGACTCCGTCCTCTGGCCGTTCATCTGGATAACGGATGGAACTCCGAGTTGGCAGTGAATAATATCGAGAATATTACCCGCAAACTCAACATTGATTTATTTACGCTCGTGGTTAACTGGGAGGAGTTCAGGGATATTCAGCTCGCATATATAAAGGCCTCGGTGGTGGATATAGAAGTGGTTTCTGATCATGCCATCCTGGCTACGATGTATAAGCTGGCCAAACAACATAATATTGGATTTATCATTAGCGGGACTAATATTGTCACCGAACATATTATGCCTCCCAGCTGGATCTACAGAAAAGATGATTTCGCCAACCTGAAGGATATTCACCGTCAGTTTGGCAATGTGCCACTAAAGACTTTTCCTTCGGTTGACTTTAAAAAGTATGTTTACTATTCGGCGGCATTGAAGCTAATTCCAATTTCCATTTTAAATTATGTTCTGTACAATAAAATGGAAATTAAGAAAATCATTGCGAAGGAATTGGATTGGAGAGATTATGGGGGGAAACACTATGAGTCCATATTTACTAAATTTTATCAAGCCTATATTTTGCCGGTTAAATTTAAAATAGACAAACGCAAGGCTCACTTATCGACTTTAATATGTTCAGGGCAAATGACCCGTGAAGATGCATTAAAGGAACTGGAATCGCCGCTATATCTGCCAGAGGAATTGAAGAAGGACAAACAGTATATCCTCAAAAAATTGGGCTTCACTGAAGCAGAATTTGAGGATGTTATGATTGCGCCGATTAGACGTCATGATCATTTTAAATCGGACACACAGTTAAGGGAAAGATATATGCGTTTATTGAAAAAAACCCAGCCGTGGCGGAAGGCGCTGCGAGGAGGTTAGGGAATGTATGGGTTCGGGCATTAATGTTTCCTGAAGTCGCGGAAAAAGCGCTGTTAGTTTGATAAGATTTTGTTTTTGAAGTGCCGACCTTAAAGCACAAGACTATTTTGATTATTTCTCCTCAATCCTGGGGAGATATGTTTCTATCAAAGCATCATTATGCCATTGAACTGGCTCGGATTGACAACTGGGTCTATTTTTTGAATCCGCCTTTAAGAGTGAAGAGCGTTTCATTAGAACGAATCACCATCCGTCAGTCCGTGCAACATCCAAACTTATTTATCATTCAACATTGCCTCCGGTTTCCCTATAGACTGAAGTTCTATTACAAGTCCTTATTTCATTGGCTCATGAAATTTCATGTTGGAAAAATCCTTCAAAAGATTCCACAATCTGTTGATATTATTTGGTCTTTCGATTTAGGAAATTTGTATCCATTCAATTTATTTCCTGGTAGTTCCGTCAAGATATTTCACCCAGTGGATGAACCCCGGAATAATGAAGCAATAGATTCCGCCGTCGGGGCGCATGTAATGTTTTCCGTCACGAAGGAAATATTGGAAAAATATGTTCGCTTCCATATTCCGAAATTTCTGATCAACCATGGTTTAGGTACTGAATTCCTGACCCGCACGGATCCAAAGCGGCCTTCAGGGAAGGTCCGGGTTGGCTATTCTGGTAATCTTTTATTGGATTATATCGATCG
>JAYWDP010000027.1:0-2718 GCA_043779775.1 Cyclobacteriaceae bacterium | reverse complement strand
GAATGATGTTCGTAAAATCAATCAATTTATTCTCTTTAATTAAGTACTTGTAAAGACCCCCATAATAGAGCCCAATCCATACATCACTATTTTCATCTTGAAGGAGGGCACTAACTTGTTTTAGTTTATTACTGAACGTAACAGAATACATCTCTTCAAATTGCCTGGTTTTCCCTGTTTGAGGATGGATGACTAAAATGCCACTCGTAGTTGCCAACCACAAGTCTCCTGTATGTTGATTGAAGATGATCTGAGATGCAGTGATCCGGCCGTTTAGTTTAAATTGTTTCGGAATAATTATTTTAGTAAAAATTCCGTTGGCTTTATTCATTCGATAGATAACACCAACATTATTCATGGCCATGAAGATATCATGGGTTGTCTCTGCGGCTGTTAAAATAGCGTCGTCAATATCAAGTAGGTTGTACTTGAAATAGTTTAAATAGGGATCGAGTTTGCTGATTTGATAATTAGTCGTGAACCAGATAATTCCTTCATTGTCTCTATACATATGAAAGACCTGACTGGGTGGAGAGGAGGGATTTTGAGGATCGTGAGCTAAAGAAGTGACTCTTTCTGTCCGCTTATTAAATATTTTAATACCTGGATAATAGCCACTGCACCATAGGTGATCGCGATCATAAGAGAATATGGTAGCCGTTCCGCCCCTCTCTGATTGTTCAAGCAGGAACGATTTCCATTGGCGACTTTGTTTTTCAAATTTAAAAAGTTTAGCATAACGGTTTCCCACCCACAAATTACCTTCATCATCTTCGTAAATTCTATCCAAACTTGTAGGGGCCCTGTTTGCAATCTTATTTTTTTGTTGGATTAGGTTATCAGGAGGCTGAAAGTGAGTAAATGTTTGGGAGGAGATTCGGAACTGGTATAGCCCCGCGTCGCCAACCGTCCAAAGAATATCCTTATCTGTTTTGTCTTGTATGAGATCCCAGACCCAGGGCGTTGTAGATGAAGAGGAACCAATGGACCAGTTTATGAATGACTGGGTTTTCTCATTGAATAAAGACAGGCCAACTGGTGTGGCTGCCCAAATTCTACCATTGGAATCCAGAATTGTTCTGTTAACCTGGCTGGTAGGAAGAGATGTTGAGGCATTAGGATTATGTTGGAAACGGAGAAACTTGTCTGTCCGGTAGTCGTACCGATTTAATCCATCATCAGTCGAAACCCAAAGATATCCCTCTTTATCTTCCAGAATGTGAGTGGCCCTATTCGTTGAAATAGTACTTGAATCGCTAAAAGAAAAACTATAATGTTTGAATACTTTCCCGTCATAACGATATAAGCCAGGATTAGCACACAACCATAAATAGCCCCGACTGTCTTTCAATATGAAAACAATAAATTCAGCATGAAGGCCGTCTTTTTCGTCTAAGTGATTGAATGAAAAATGGAGGGTGGTGTCGGCTAAAAGTTTTGTCTGTCCTTTACAAATTAGTTGTACGGTCAGCAGGCATGCCGATAACATGAGAATTTTAAGTCGATTATAAATATATTCCGCCTTTGCTTTTTGCATAAGTTTTACGAGGGTCCTACTATACGGAGGAAGAGCGACTTTCTTCAATTTTCTCCAGTATAACCGTGTTTCTTTGAGTACCTACACCTTAAGCAAGATAACAAACTGTTTCCTAATACTTTTAACCGGTTTTTAGGGGTTGTGCATAAACATTATTAGTCCTTGGTTGATTTGTATTAATCAATTACCAGGTTTGGGACTGACCTTTGTCGAATCAAAACGGCCATGCTCAAGAATTATTTCCAGATCGCATTTCGAAGTTTATATCGCAATAAGCTAACCTCTCTGATCAACATAACGGGGTTAGGACTGGCTATTGGCTGTTGCATTCCCTTCTACCACATCATTCAATACGAAACCTCCTTTGACCATTTCCATGCACGTGCCGACAGGATCTATCTGGTGATCCTGGATTGGTCGGAGCGTGATGATGGGGGTCATGTCCACTACCCCGCCGCAGATGCTTTGCAAGCTGACTTTCCTGATTTTGAGCAGATCACGCGTTCCCATGGTCCGGTCTCAGGAAAAATATCCATTGAGCACCCTGATGGGTCGAGAGATCTTTTCAATGAAGATCAAATCCGGTTTGCCGATCCGTATTTCCTAACCACTTTCGATTTCAAATCCATTACGCCCATCACTTCTTCCACCTTGCAGAAACCCAATGAGGTTTTGCTTACCGCTTCACTTGCCAGAAAATATTTTTCTGACCTTGAACCCATTGGCAAAACCCTGCGACTGGATGATGATACTGAATTGCTGGTTGTTGGTCTTTTGGAAGATCCGCCTCTCAATACGAGCATGCCCTTCCGGATGATTGTTTCTTACTCCACGTTTGACCTGAAGAACAAGGAACGGGATGGCTGGTTATTCGCCGGAGACATTTCAGTGTATGTTACTCTAAAAGAGGGTGATCATCCTGAATCATTCCGTGAGCGACTGGAGACCTTTACAGAAACACACGTTGCCTTTTATAAAGAAGGAATGTATTTCTACAGCCTGCAACCATTAAACAAGATTCACACCAGTCCGGGTTTTGGCTTCGATACACCAAATTACTACGCTCCCCCTGAACTTATCTTGTTGCCTGGCTTTCTGGGGATTCTTATCATGGCCATAGCCTGCATAAACTTTGTCAACCTTTCTACCGCTCAGGCATTGATGCTGGCTAAAGAAACGTG
>JAYWDP010000026.1:0-7931 GCA_043779775.1 Cyclobacteriaceae bacterium | reverse complement strand
TGCGGTTTCTGTATTTATTTTTTTAATCGATGGAATAAATGCCCGTTTTTTCTTGTCTAATCTACAAACAACATAATTTATGAAAACGAACAAGAAGGGTTGGATGGTGGCATTGGCATGTATGGTCCTGATCGGAGCATCGGGTAGTGTCTTTGCACAAAGAGGAGATAGCTACCGGAATGGAAAAGGTAGGGATCATGGAGATGGAAAGTATGCCAGCGCGCGGCATGACTCAAAAAAGAGCTTCTCAAATAAAATCTACCGGATCACTGAAGCCGATAGCCTGCAAGAGATAAAAATGAAGCCTATCGTAGATCGTGCTTCCAAACGTCTTGAAAGTCTCCAGATGAGTTATCAAAAGCAGGAAAAGAGAGTCATGGATTCACTGAGTATTCAGTTGAAGCCGATTCTTAAAGAAGACCAGATGAAAAGACTGGACGATTTTAATTATCATGCTCAGGACAGGGCACGCATGAGATGAAGCTTTCCCGCTGACGTTTTTGTAATAATTAAGAACCCGTTGAAAGGCGGGTTTTTTGTTTAAAGTTCAAGGTTTAAAGTCCAATGTTCACCGCGCACCAACATTGGACCTTGAACTTTAAACATTAATCTTTGAACCCCCTGAATTATTATCTTTAGGAACAAACCCACATCTATGAACCTATCCCTTTTCCTAATCCGTTTGGTTTTTTGCTGCCTTTCTTGGACACTGCTATTCGGATGCCAGCCATCAAAGAGGGATGATGTTGAAGATTCTTTGAACGACGGAAAAATGCGGGTGCGTGCCGACTCGCTCGAATTGAAAACGGAATATGTCGCGCCTCCCGGCGACGCACTGTCACATAAAACTGCGGGCTATGCCAAAATAATGTGTTCAGCTGTTTTTATAACTGGCCTTAAGCCTGATTTCGCGGCTGAAAATGTAGGCTACTTCACAGCACCCTATGATGATCGCGCCAAAGTTGGTAAGCCGGTTATTGATTGGGAGAAAAAATCTGTGAGTATTACTTTGCCCAGAGGAATCACGCGCAAGGCCATCTATATAGGTGCCCAGGGCTGTGTGACTTTGCCGGAAGGCGTAGACTCTTTGTATTATAAACCTGTGGGTATAAAGTCCATGCTTCCTGATGCTAACGCTACTCCCTGGCCCATGGGCGATATGCTGCTCAAAGAACCTTTTCCAAAGGAGCTGAACGAAGGGAAAATCAAAGAGGCCATTAACGCTGCCTTTGAACCTGTAGAAGGGTTTACCGCAGCGTTTGTCGTGACATGGAAAGGAAAATTGATCGGTGAGCGATATGCCGAAGGGATTACGAAAGACACACCGCTTGAAAGCTGGTCCATGGGCAAAAGTCTGACGGCAACATTGATGGGAATCTTGATCAAACAAGGTGTCTATGATTTATGGCAGCCGGCCCCCATACCGGAGTGGAAGGACAGCAGTGATGGTCGCTCTAAAATCCGCATCGCAGATCTTTTACGAATGTCAAGCGGACTTAGAGTCCAACACAAGGGAGATCCCGAATATGATCCTTCGCTTGGTTATCCTGATCATGTTTACTTATATACAGGTGGAATCAACTCATTTAAATACGCTGCCACCAGGCCTCAAGAATGGCCACCCAATACCGTAGGGCGCTATCGTAACACTGATCCAGTATTAACCAATTATTTGAATCGACTCGGCATTGAAAAATTGGGCGAAGAATATCTTTCTTTTCCTCAACGGGCGCTCTTCGATAAGATTGGTATTCGCACCATGGTGATGGAGACCGATCCGTATGGCAATTTTCTTACACAAGGCTATGAGCTTGCATCAGGACGCGACTGGGCAAGACTGGGTAATCTTTATTTGCAGAATGGCGTGTGGAACGACGAACGGATTTTGCCAGAAGGATACGCCAACTTTGTAAGTACCCTGGCACCTGCCTGGGTTGCCGATGGCCGTCCGGTATACGGTGGATTCTTTTGGATCAATGGGAGGGGATTGTTCCCGGTTCCAAAAGAAGCATATTATATGAATGGAGCAGGAGGCCAGTTCACCTGGATCATTCCTTCTCATGACCTGGTAGTAGTTCGACTGGGACACTTTAAAGGCGAAAAACCGGGCGAGGAAAGTTTGAAGAAAGCGTTGGCCATATTGATGGAAGCTGTTCCGAAGAAATAGTTTTTTCTCTGTGTGTATTACTCCGTGGCCTCTGTGGTGAATGATTTCCCAATTATAAAATCAATATGATTTATTCCACAAAGGTCACAGAGGAAGCACAGAGAAAATACTTCATTAACTGAATAACCATTCAGTAATCAAGTAAAGAATGGATGGACACAAAAGGCAACCCAGACCTGTGAAGAAGGTTGCTGTGATGGCACCGTAAGGAACGAGTTTGGGATCGGTTGCCGCCAATCCCGCTGCGACACCGCTGGTGGTTCCAATAAGTCCACCGTAAATCATTGCCGTCTGTGGATTATTGAGTCCAATGGACTTTGCTACCCACGGCGTGCCGATGGTGACGAAGATGGATTTTATTACACCCGCTGCGATGCTGAGGGCAATCACTTCCGTACTGGCTCCCAGAGCTGAACCCGTAACAGGACCTACAATGAATGTGCAAGCTCCCGCACCAATGGTGGTGATGCTTTTTGCGTCGTCGTAGCCCATCAGCCAGGCAATCAATGCTCCGATTACAAATGAAAACACGACCCCAACAAAAAGAGAGATTGTGCCTGCTATGCCTGCTTTTTTTATTTCTGAAAATCGGGCGCCCATGGCCGTAGCCACGATGGTAAAATCGCGCAAAACGGCACCGCCCATGAGTGCGAAGCCTGAGAAGATGCTGATGTCAGAGATGCCATTATTGCCATCAGTCAACGCCCCGCCAACGTAGGCCAATACTAATCCGGAAAAGATGGCGATGGCAGCGCCAGGGATTTTTTTTCGCGTCAGGTTAACGGAAACCCAGGAAGACAAATACAGAATTATTCCGGACGTAAGAAAGGCAACAATTAAGCCTTCTTTGACTAATAAATTGATGATGGTTTCCATGAATAAGTTAGTGCAAATCCTCTTTGGTAATATCGGTTGACTTCAATCCGGAAGGGGGAGGCTGGATTCTGGAAAGCAGAGGGACGAATATCAGGCATAAAGCCGTAGGAATGGTACCGGCCAATAAGGCTACCATCCCACCCGACATGGCACCCTTCACATTTTGTATGGCAGACATGGCAACAATGACAGGAATGTAAAGATTGCTCCAGAACAAAACGCCACTCTCCATTTCGGGTGTGAACCATTTCCTTTTGTGCATCCATTGATTCACCAGGATCAGCAACACCATGGCAAATCCAACACCGCCTACATTGGCGTCGATGTGCAGCAAATGCCCAAGCGTTTCGCCGATGATTTGTCCGGCAATAAAGCATCCCGCGAGGACGGCAACTCCATAGATCATCATATTGAAAAAAGTTTTTTCACTTCATTCTTGGGCACCTTGCCCATTGAATTTCTCGGTAATTCATTCACGACAAGAAACTTTCTCGGAATGCGATACGCCGGTATTTTTTCTTTTAACCATCCGGTCAGCGTCAGGGTATCCATTTTTTCATTTTCCTTAATAACAAGCACAGCCGCTACCAATTCTCCCCATTCTTCATTCTCCAGCCCGACCACAGCGCAATCTTTTATGGCAGGATGTTGTCGCAGCACCTCCTCAATTTCAAGTGCAGAGATTTTATAGCCACCCGACTTAATAATGTCTACTGAGTTTCTCCCCAGGATTCGGTAATACTCATTTTCCAACACCGCTACATCTCCGGTCTTAAACCAACCATCCAAAGTAAAAGACTTTTTTGTTTCCTCGGGTTTATTCCAATATTCCAAAAAAACATTATCACCCTTAACCTGGATTTCCCCCGGCTCATCATGGACCACTTCATCCTTTTCATTGCAAAGCCGTACCGAAACACCCGGGAGTGGGATACCTACATGTCCGGGCTTACGTTCACCATTGTAGGGATTGCCGATGGCCATACCCAACTCGGTCATTCCATATCGCTCCAGGAGGAGGTGGCCACTGATCTTCTTCCAATTGTCCATGACCGATACTGGCAATGCTGCGGAGCCGGAGACCATAAGTCTGAAATGGGCGAGGGCCATCGATATGTTTTGCTTTTGCTTTGAGGGAAGTTCTTCCCACAAGGCTATCAACTTGTAATAGATGGTGGGCACGGCCATAAACACATTTACCTTTCCTGCCACAAGGATTTCAAAAATATTTTTTGCGTCAAAGGCAGGAAGAAATTCACAACGCGCCCCGGCCCAAAGTGAGCAGCACACTACATTGACAATTCCATGTACATGGTGGAGGGGCAATACACATAAAACATGATCATCTTCATTCCATTTCCATGCTGTTACTAAAGTAGTAATCTGGGCTTCAAGATTGAGGTGCGTGATTACAACACCTTTTGGTAAGTTGGTAGTGCCGCTGGTGTAGAGGATCATCGCCCTGCGTTCAGGGGATACATCGGGCAGGGTGACTTTTACTGATCCCGCCGAAGCATTCAGCACTACCAGCCGCAATTTATTTCCTTCACATAACGGTTTAAGGATGGATTCAAATTCGGGGGAAGCAACAACGATTTCACTTCCTGAGTCGGAGAGGGTATATGACAGCGAGTTAACCGGATGAGCGAGACAAAGGGGTACGGCTACCCCGCCGGATTGCCAGATTCCCCACAAGGTGGCCACACAGTCAAATCCAGGAGACACCATAAAGGCGACTCTGGCTTCAGACAGATCAGATTTCTCCAGCAAGAGGGTGGTGCCGATATCTTCTGAAGCACTCAATAGTTGACGGTAAGTGAAAGATTTTCCTCCGGCAAGAATCGCGACTGAATCAGGATGCCTGCTTGCCTGGATGATTGCTTCGATCATGTTGAGAATTCCTTAAGCCAGAAATAAAAATACAATAAGTTGCCACTAAGAAATCACTAAGGCACGAAGTTTTTGGGAATTCCTTTCTGTTCCAGTGGCAGAAAACAAACTCTGGATTTTGTGGTAAAACTGGCCGATGTACTTTATAATACGCTAATCATCATCCTCATCGTCTGCCGCCGGGTTCACAAAAGCACTCCTCACTGGTGCCGGCATTTCACTGTGAATGCCTTTGATAGCCTTCCAGATGACGCGACTGAATTCAAGATCGGGGACAGCATCCACTTCTGCCAGGTTGAAGCGTTCGGATTGTTCTGAGAGTGCGGTTTTTTCTTTGTTCAGCTCCTTGATGTTGTAGCTCGCCGGCAATGAAATATAATTTTTGTTATCAGGCGTGGCGGTAAAACATTCCCACATCGGTGTAGCGGCTGCATCATATTGACTCATGGGCGGAAGTCCGAGAATTAATTCAATCGTTCGCAACATCGATGCAGTAGAGTAGGCGCGGCTCACCACGGCATTTCGTTTTACGTAAGGACTAATAACATAGGCCGTGGAGCGATGCGCATCGACGTGGTCGGGGCCGTTTTGGGCATCATCCTCCAGAATGAAGATGGCGGACTCATTCCATATTTTGCTCGCGCTGATGTGCTCGATGAACTTGCCGACGGCAAGATCATTTTGTGCCACAAAGGCGCGCGGCGAAAGCATGCCAATCTGCAAACCCGCCGTGTGATCATTGGGAAATCGCACAATATTAAGTTGAGGCACGGCATTGATGACCAACAAAGAATCAAAATCGGATTGCCATTTTGAATAGCGCTCCAGATCAGAAATAGAAAGATCCCATCCTGAATAGTCCTGATCGAAATGCCCTTCAAGCACTTTCATGGGCGTATGACCGTTTCCGGCAAACTCACCATAACTGCGGTAACTAACACCTGCCCTCTGGCAATAATCCCAGATGAAACCAGCTTTGGGGTAAGCGATGGCGCGGCTCCCTTCAAAATCATAATTTCCGCCCCGTCCACTGTAATTTGCAGGCCAGGTTTTTTCAACAAAGTCAGTGGCATAAGCGGACGTCGTCCAGTTGTGGCCATCAGCGCTAACTTCTGCATTCACATAGAAATTGTCAAGCAAGACAAACTCCCTGGCCAGGGCATGATGATTGGGAGTGATTTTTTCAGGAAATAAACACAAACTCGAGTCACCATTTCCTTCCGGGATATCTCCCAGAACCTGGTCATAGGTGCGATTTTCTTTTATGACATAAAAAACATATTTGATGGGACTGCTTACATTGGCTTTGCGCGGAATGGGATTACCCTCTTCACCCGCGCTCACTTTTTCAATTTCTTTGCTGTAGGGTGTATTTTTAAAGGTCGCATCGGAGTAAATCACCAATGCTTCTTTCCCTGGTTCAGGAACGATGCTCAACGTTCCCTTCAGTAAGCCGCCGATATACTGGGTATCAGAATTTCTTTTTTCATAGGGATCAGGACCTTTTGGGTTTGCCAGGGAAGATCCACCCTTGCCATTGGTGACCCAGATTTTATGGCCCAGAACTTTTACCGAAGTTGGGTACCATCCTGTAGGAATGAACCCCATGCTCTTGCTTTCTCCGGCATTTTCAACGTCAAATACCGCCAGGCAATTGTTATCGGCATTGGCAACATAAAGCCGACTTTCATTTTCAGATAAGGCTACCGCATTGGGTGTGCTGCCGGCGGGAGAATCTGAGTAAAGAGCGGTATTTAAAATTTCCAGCACCTTGCCTGAAGAAGTTTCAATCACAGAGACAGCATTGTCATTGGCATGCGCCACAAAAAGGTGCTTACCATTTTTTGTTAACGTGAGATCATTGGGGTGATCGCCTACCGGAATGGTTTTAATGACCTCCTGCTTTTCAGTGTCAAAGACAGCTACCTTACTTCCTCCCCATAATGAAATGTACAGTATTTTGTGATCAGGACTTAACAGGCACGTATAGGCCTCGTGTCCTAGTTTTATTTTTTTGGAAACTTTAGTACCGAGATCTGTAATGTACAATGCGCTGTCTTCTTTTGTGGTGGTGTAAAGAAGTTTTTTGACTTCATCCAGTACAATGCCGGTAGGAGAAATTTTGTTTTCAGGCCATGGTTTTCCCAGGATCAGCGAATCGGATTTAATCAAACGATTTTCCCGTATTTCGTAAATGAGAATCTGATTGTCATTGCCGCCCGATACATAAAGTCTGGTCTCCGACGAATCGAAGGTCAATCCATACCATGATTTATCAATCTCAATTTCATCCAGTATGGTTTCGTTTTTTGAATCAAGGAGGATAATACTTTGCCTGCTTTGCCCGCTGTTCAGCACGGCAATAAATTTTCCACCTGGAGAAAGGACGATATTCATCGGCAAGTCACCCAGGGGGATATTTTTTCCCGCCGGACTTATTGACCAGCCATTGGGAAGTGTTATCACATGAGACTTCAAAGAAGTGGCAATTGAATCCAACATTCCTTTGTCTTCTTTCGGTTGCTCACAGGATGAAAAGATTAATGAAAGGGACAGAAAAGCCAATAAGGTAAGAAGTGGTGATCTCATAAGACTAGGTTCAGAGTGACGAATATAACGAACGCAAGATTTACTTTTGTCCAGTTAAATATTATAAGTGGAGCTTTGCCGTCAGGGTCTTATTCCACAAGCCATGGAGGAGCTGTATGACAAGGATATTGTCAGCATTAAGCCCGATCATGCTCCTGTTAAGTCACGTTGCAATTTATTTCTTTGGTACTGTTAACACCGTAAAGACCGGCTCTGATTTTACCCCCGCATCCCGCATTCTTTTCCGAAGCTCATCGGAGTTAATCACTTCTTTAGCCTTGTCGATATCGTCAGTGGCGAACATGATATTTACCATGTGCGGGTTATCGGCATCGAGGGAGATAGCACGTAATTCCAAATTTGCTTTTGCCCGAATGGGCTCATCCTCATCAAATATTTTTTTCCACTG
>JAYWDP010000025.1:0-2723 GCA_043779775.1 Cyclobacteriaceae bacterium | reverse complement strand
TATAAAATCCTCTTGATAAGGAAGGGTTTGCAGAATGCTTTATCTCCACAACTTGCACAGGTTTCAATCCATTCACTAATAGCAGGTCGCACTCAGCGCCATGGTAGGTGCGGTAGTAGTATAGGTCTATATGCTTTGGCTTTCGCTGATGGATTTGTTCAATCACATACCCTTCCCAAGAGGCACCCACCCCAAGGTGCAGAGGCAACCCGGTGGGTGCATGTATACGGTTGAGTACGTGCAGCAAACCACTGTCGCGCAGATAAACTTTAGGTGCTTTGATCAGTCTCTTGTTTGCGTTTACATACCAGGCTGGCAGGGCACGCACCAGAAATGCGCCCTCCATAAAATCGAGGTAGCGCTTTACGGTAGGGCTGGTTACTCCAAGGGCGCGGGCATAATGCTCGGCATTCCAAATGCCCCCGTGGTTGGCGGCCAGCATATACCAGAAGTTGCGCATGGTTTTTTCTGATAGCCCTACGCCAAACAGCAAGGACAGGTCGCGTTCAATATACGTGCGGATGAAATTTTCCATCCACCGTGTAGAGGCCGCATCACTAGATGCTGTTAATGCCAACGGAAAGCCACCCCGGAACCAGTGCCGTGGCATACTGATGCGACTGTTTTTTGCTTCCACCAGATTCACCGGTGCCAGTTCGGCAAAGGCAATGCGGCCTGCCAGCGATTCGGAAACGCCTTTCACCAGATCGGGCGATGCCGAGCCGGTGAGAATAAACCTGCCGGTTTTTTTATGACGATCAATTACCGGACGCAGTTGGGCAAACAGGTGTGGCATACGTTGCACTTCATCCAGTATAATACAATGGTCGGGATATTGATCAAACACATAGGCAGGATCTTTCAAGCGAGCCAGGTCGGCATCGCTTTCCAGATCAAAATAGAGTGTCTTTTTCTTTTGCTTTTTTATGATGCTTTGTGCGAGGGTGGTCTTGCCTACTTGCCGCGGCCCCAATAAGGCCACAGCCGGAAATTCTTTCAGCAGGGTATCCATTTCAGGGGCGAGTATACGGGCAATCATGAAGCAAAGATAGAAAACGAACCGGTAAAATCTAAAATGGCATTTTAAATTTTACCGGTTGTGATAATGACCATTCGATGGCCTTGTGCCTTTGAAGAGGTGGTGTTGGTTGTCCGATTTTATCTTGTTGGCCTACTGGAGTCTACTGGAGTTTGGTTTTATTTTATTTTATAGTCATATTTTATAGTCATGTAGTTGGTTATTACTTCTTTTTTAAAACTCTCCGGCAGTTCTATTTATTTATCAAGAGCGGGTGTATCAGTAGTTGGTTTATCTGGGCACTGAGGTAGGCGGAGTTGCCAAAGTATAACATGCGGTTGATCATGGATTTTTTTGGCTTGGTAAACCTCCAAGGTTTCCAAAACCTTGGAGGTTTATTTCGAGGTTCAGGGGCAGTTGATGAAACTTTAAAAACTCTTCTCGGTTGCCAAACCACTTCAATACTTCTTCGCGCTTCAATTCTGTGGGGTTGTCGGTAAGGAAAGCGGGGTACGAACTCCACGGCCAATCTGCCATATTTTTTACAAAGCCATGATGGACAGGGTTGCGGTGTATGTAAACGATAATGTTGCTGATGTAATCATCGTCTGTTATTTCTTCTCGCTTGAAGTTGGGTATGAATAAGCTACCCTTGCGGGTGTACATTTTGTTGTAGGCTTTGGTATAGCTATTGAAAAGGTTGCTGAATTGTTGCGATATTCTTTTTTCTACTTCGTCAAAACCTCCAAGGTTTTTAAAACCTTGGAGGTTTGAATGGAGGTTTGAAAAAGTTGATTCGATCTCCGGCTCTGTTTTTATGCTGACAAGAAAATGAACATGGTTGGGCATAAGGCAGTACGCCCAAGTATCGGCAACGGGGCTGATGAAATGCTTATACCGCTTTAAAAAATAGCGATAGTTCTCGTCTGACCGGAAAAGGTTTTCAAATCCATTGGCGTGAGTGTATACGTGATATAGTTTTCCTGGCTCCATGCATTATTTGTTTACTGTCACCTCTAACTTTTGGAAAGTTTCAAACTTTCCAAAAGTTGATGATAAGTTGATGATAAGTTGATGATAAATTCATGATAGGGTGGCTTGTCCCTTTAATCCCTTTCTATATCAATGCTGCCTCCCTCGTAGGCACATACGCCCATGCGCGGAGAGTTCACTATGGGCATGTTGGCATACTCGGCAAAATCAGGACATTTTTTAGCGTGCTTCTTTGCGCAGGCTTGGCAGAATGTATTTTCATCCTTACATACAGAGCATAATTGCGTGGCTGGCTTTTTGCCACACATTTCACACAGCAGTGCCAGTGGTTCATTGCGCGAAAGCAGTACAATGGGCTGGTCTGCTGCGATGTTAAATTCTTTTACAACGATGAGCTGTAATTGAGTGGTGCTGCCGAAATCGTACTCGTATTCCAACTTCAGATCTTCGCGAAAAATATGACTTACCTTTTTGTTCTTGTCTATGTCATCATACTCACCCAAGTGTATTTTGCCTTTGGCAAAAGCTTGCAAAAAATTCATCGGACTGATTTTTTTTTGTTGCGGATAGTTAAATGCGCTCATGTGGCCGCAGCACTCCAGCCATATCTGGCGCAGCAGCGTATCTATTTTTTGTAATGTAGCGTTACCATCTACCCACAGGTGCAGGAAGTAAGGTGAACTGCCCCACCGCGTATCACTTTCTATTTTTA